>JANXQG010000069.1 GCA_025356915.1 Planctomycetota bacterium
CATGGCGGCCCTAAGTAGCTTCTGTTGTGGAAAGTGGCAATGCCAGATGTAGGGTGGGACGAGCGCAGCGAGCCCCACCATTTTTCGAGCAAATCCTCATGGTGGGACTCGTTTCACTCAACCCCTTGACGTAAGGAATGAATGGGCACCGAGTTCCCAGGGTGGGCTTTGTTCGGCACCGGAAACCTTGTGGGGTGGGCCGAGTGAATTCCTTAAGTTCGTGCGTATGAGGACTCGCTACGCTTGGCCCACCCTACGTCTGCACACAGACCGAAAGAGTTGGAAATATACACTCGAAAGAGGGTTGCCCCCTCGAATTGGTAAATAATCCATCAAAAATCCCACTGCGTCGGGGGGATAGTTTATTTCTTTGGGGGGTTACGCCACGCTCCCAAGTGGACTAGAATAATAAGAGTTACCTTTCCGCGATTCTTGCGGAGTTATCCCTCCTGGAGATCCCTATGAGCATCAAAATCCTTGTTTGCGATGATCATTATGTCATTCGCATCGGTCTGGCAAGCCTGTTTGCAGGTAGCGAGATTGAAATTGTCGGCGAGGCCGACAGTGGTAAAGAGGCATTAAAGCAGGCGCAAAAACTCAAGCCCGACGTGGTTCTGCTCGACATCCGCATGCCGGATGGCGACGGCCTGGCAACGCTGGAGAAGTTGCGGGCGAAAGCGCCGGAAACGAAGGTCGTGATGTTGTCGACCTACAATAATCCCACGTACATCGCTCGGGCGGTTGCGTTGGGTGCAGTGGACTATGTCCTCAAAGGATCGTCGCGTGATGACATCATCGCAACGATTGTTGCCGCGGCTCGGGGTGAGTCACCCAGCCATGCCGGCGAGTTGAAGAAGATTGCGGCGTTGATGAAGGTCCGTCAGGTCCTCGATGACGACGACGTGCCGTTGACGCAACGCGAGACGCAGGTCTTGCGACACGTGGCCTTGGGCCTGAGCAATCGCGAGATTGGGCATTCGCTCGAGATCAGCGTGGAGACGGTGAAGGAGCATGTGCAGAACATTCTCCGCAAGATCGCCGTCAGCGACCGCACGCAAGCCGCCGTGTGGGCGGTGCGGAAGGGTTTGGTTTAGCCAACCAAGGCATTTCGATGACCCCATCCAACCGGATGGGGTTGTCTTTTTATCGGGTTAGGGCGAGGGCGGCGGCAGGGAGGGCGCGGGCAACTGCCGGCGGATCGTCTGCTTGGTCATGTCGCTAAGATAGACCTCTTCGGGCCGAATTTCCAACAGCGACGTTTTCGGCGGTTCGACATCTACTTTGGCAATGACTAACACTGCATGTTTCTGCCACTGCGAGCAGAACTCAGAAATCGTGGGGCGGACGTTGCCGCGAATGGGATCGGCCAAATAGACCCGACCATCGACGACGCCTCGGAAGACGACAAAGTGATCGTATTGCTTCAGGCGGATCGGGACAACCAGCGGCACACGCGCGGCCGACAGCTTTTCAAACGACATGGTTCCGATCGTGGCCTGATATCCCATTTTGACCGCGGTCCGCCGTAAGTCGCTGATGGCCAAGCCGTTCTTGACGCGATCCTTGATCTCCTCGGGGGTAAGCATCTGTAGCAGGGTTGAGAGTACATTCTCTTCTTCGACCGCGTCGCCCCAATAATAGCGGAGCACCGTGGCCATCGCCGCCGCGCCGCATGAATACTCGCGGTTCTGCATCACTACGTTGCGCTGTTTCAATTCCTTCCACGACTTGATGTGTAACTGGAATTCGTGATCCGGATCGCGGATCGGAGCACGGCTATCCTGCGCCAACGCGCTGTCGGCGCCGATCGCCATCAGTATTCCAGCAATCAATGCCGGCAAGACTCGTCGAGTGCCAAGTCGGAAATTTTCGGGACCAGCAGTCCGGAAATACGGAACTTGTTTCACGGTAGTGATACTCCTGCGGATTTAGAAGGTCCAGGCGACGCCAAAACGCGTGTTGGCCGAGTCGTTGGTCAGCCCAAATTCGACAAACGGTTCACAAATCCGTTCGCACTGAGCCAGTGTAACGGCACAGCGCAGGTAAACAGGTTCCAGACTCGTGCCGGGAATGATCTGGTTGTTGATCCGCGGCTCCGTAATATAGGCACCAAAGAGCGTGGTGCTGAACGTGACCCGCTCGTTCACGGCAAAGCCGACGCCGAAGCGGTAGGAATACTGGTCGCCCGCCTGAACGTCAAGCCCATCGAGTTCACGGGTAAAAGTATGGCGGCTGCCAACTCCATAGAACACGATGACCGGATCGTAGGTGTGGACGAAAAGGACGCTCCAGTAGCCGGCCCAGAAGCCTTGGCCCAGCGATGCCTGCGGCGTGATGAGCAGGTTGGCGAGAAAATCGCCGTGGCTGGTGGGAGCGGTCATTCCGGCGGTGACAATGATGTCCGGATCGCAACTCGATCCACAGCTCTTGTGCCAGAGGAAGGAAGCCCCAAAGCTCGTATCGCCCAGGCCACCGTCGTTGGAGTACCGATCGGAACCGAAACTGGATATTTCCGTATTGGTCCAGCCCACGGGCATGTCGGCGAAGAATTGCAACCGGTCGCTGAATCCATAGCGAAGGTCCAATTGCGAGACCAGCAATCGGCGATGGAGAACGCTATTGACTGCGGCAATCGTGTTTCCCGGTTGAACCACGGCAAGTTGCGTGAACGGTTTTTCGTCGATGAGGTAGCTCAGCCCCACATCGAATTTCCATTCGCCAGGCTTCAATAGTATAGTGTCTTCGCGGAGAAACTGCTGCGTGTTGTTCTCGGGGGCCTCGCCCAATTTCTCCTGATTTGCGACATGCGCCGCGGGCTGGACATCTGCCTGAAGGGCAGGTTCTTGCGAGAACGATACCCGGCCTAGGGTCAGCACCAACACAAAAGTGGTCGGCATCCAACATGCGACCCTCCGGAAGTGGTTGATCATATTCATCGGTATTCCTTGTTTTGGACGGCGAATCAATAACAACTGTCGTGGTTGCGCGAATGGAACGCCTTCGTGGATGTTTTCCGTGACCTGTTATAACGAAATCCCGGTCACTGCCTGGAATATCGGCGGTGCCATGTGCGGATTTTGCGGCAAAACAGACACTTCCGTTGGAACTCTCACATTACACGCGGTGTTTTCGCTAATAGCAGTAAGATCCGATTGCCAAGAGTATCCACTACTCGCCACACAGATGGAATTATTCCTACAGTCGAACGCGATTGTTCCTCCCCCCGGCCAGTTGAGGGCCTTTGCTGACGGAAGCCCGCATGATCGGCATATCCGCTACAGCCCGATTCATTGACTTTAGCGGTAATAACGCCTCGCACTAAACTGCGAGGAGTGTCGCTTGCGAAAGTTGTGTATATCGCAGGAGTTCATCCTTGAATTCCATGAACAACGATTTTTCCGTAAGTATCGAGAAGTCGCAAAAGCATCAATCGATGCACGGGGGGCAGTCGATTGGAGGCATGTTAGGCAAGGATGGTACGATCCCGTTTCACGGAAAAACGTGCCGCGCATAGAACAATACACAAGGCTGGATGCTGCGTTGCTGTTTACCGAACAGACGTAATAATCCGGGCAAAACCAAGGAGGAATAGAGCGATGAATCGATTTGCAAGAAGGTTTGTGGTCTTTGCGACCGCCGTAGTGATGGCCATGGTCGGGAATTCCAAGACGTTACGTGGAGAAGAAGAGGCCGGTGCATCGACACCTCAGGCGGCGATTGCCGCTCCGGTGGTCGACCCGAAATGTGACGTGTTGGGTGGCTGCTCAAGCGTCTGTGATCCGGATTCGTTCTGCTGCCGGCATATCGTTGCTACGGCCGAAGCCGTTTGGCTTGCACCGCTGAACAACCAGCGCGTCGGCACCTACGAAATCCTCGATCGTGGCGATAGACCCATAAGCCAGTACTCGGCCGCCTCGGCGACCAGCGATGGGCTGGTGGCAACCCCGCGGATCATGCTTGGCATTCAAGGCGAATGTTGGGGGGCGCAGCTCCGTTACTGGCGGATGGAAGAGCCTCAGGCCGTAAATAATCTTGATCCAGTGGTCGGTACTGGGCTCTTTGCCCAAAGCAACTTCAAAGCGGAAACGATCGATTTAGAACTCACTCGTATGCTGTGTATCGGTGAAAGCCAGGCACAGTTCAGCGTGGGCCTTCGCTATGCCCAACTCGAACAGTCGGCCAGCGTGTCGGCCAACGAGATATTAAACTACGGCATTGGCAACAATGACTTCTACTCAGGCTCGGTACTCTCGGGTGTCAAGTTCTCGGGCACCGGTATCACGACCGCTCTGACGGGACTTCGCCCCATCGGTTGCGGTAATTTCAACCTCTTTTACAGCCTGCGGGCGTCATTATTGTGGGACAACAATGCGTCCAACTTTGTGCAGACTCGCGCAGACTTCCAGAGCACGAACGGTCCGACTTGGTCGAAAGCCTATAACGCAGCTTATGCAAGCGGTACGAGCGACATGTTCATCGGCGAACTGCAAATCGGTGGCCAATGGAACTATGCGTTGAAGTGCGTTCCGGCCGATGCCTTCATCCGCGTGGCCTTCGAGTATCAATACTGGGCAGCCAACAACATGGGCGATGCACGAGCGTTCTCCTTCGCCGGTCCTATCGAAGGACCCTTGGGTGTAGCCACGGGCCGCTCCAGCGATGCATTCGTCAATTTGGTTGGTTTCAATGTTGGTACTGGCATCACTTGGTAGCAAGCGGCGACCGGGTTGGCGAATGAAACCAATGAGAAAATATCGCCAAGCCAGAATGACTTCTTTCTAAAAGGCCACCGCGATTGGCCAAAAAAACAAGCAACGCTCCCGACAAAATGCCAGGAGCGTTGTTTTTGCTGTAACGCAAGCCTAGAACTCAGAAAATCAACGGGCGTAAGCTATGGCGCCGCCACCCGAGACCGAGCCGACGACCGCGCCGGCGACAAAATTGGGCAGGAAGATGCCAACGCCCGAAGCCGAGACGGAAACCGAACCACCTGCGGCAAGGGCGTTAGTTCTTGGGCCAGAAACCGCAATGTACCCATTGCCCGAGGATGCATTGGTTCCAAACACAGGCACGCCGCCGCCCGAGGTGGCAAACGAGTAACCACCCACGGCAGCAAAGCCCGAGCCGCGGACGCTCGTGCCTTGGACATCGGACATCGGCTGAAGATCAGCGAGTCCCATCTTGGACAAGGTGTCCTGAGAGACCTGCCCCGGATTGGCAGCCGAGGCAAAGCCCGCAGCCAAAACAACACACACGACCACGCACAAAACGATCAAACTACGCATCGCACAATCTCCTTTAGAGCTGCTGCGCCAGTGTTTCCAGAAGCGAAATGCCCCAGACAACACGCGCGCATAACAATGATGCCGAATCAACACTGAAATCCAGATATGATACCGAACAACGAAACCGTTAAAATCCAAGTCATACGAATAAAACGCTTGAAATAACTAAGCGTTACAAGCATCTTATTCAGACAAATTCCAGAGGCAAGGTCTGAAAAAATATTTTTCTGAAAGCCAGCGAATACACCCCCAGTAAGATGCATGCTTCATGTGGACTTCAAATTCTCGGACTGCCGACATGAGTGAATTGTCTTCCTAAGCCAGATTTGCGACAAATGTGGAAAATACGGAAAAAATCGGCTTTGAATGCATGAACGGGCGTTATTTGCCTCAAACCAATCGCCGCATTGATTAGGAATAACGTATTATATGGGGTGCAATATATCTAGCCATCGAACTGGACACTTTGGAAATAAGACGATTTTGTCTGGAAGCCTTCTCGACGGAACTATTACCAATCTATTACCAAACCGATACGCAGTCGCAGTTCTCCGCGTGGCGACTAGTTCTATAATGCTAGGGTCCGGATCACATCGGCCGGAAATAATGACGGGTTTTCGCGGGAGATCACTAGAAAATGAACATTGAAACTACGACATTTGAAGCATCCTCCACCTACCCTGACGCCGTTCATCCGGCTGGCTCGAAGGCTCGCGTGCTCTTAACGAGCGTCTTTGGGCCTTACGCGCAGGATGACGAGTACGGCAGCCGGGTGATGAATCCGATGGAGCTTTATCACAATCAAGTGACGCGGACCCAAGGCCCGTTCTCATTGCGGATGTTCCACCGCAGTTGGGGCATCATGCTTATTCAGTCCAACATTGAAGCTCCCTGCACGCTCCTGGACTTCCCCACGTTGGACCGCTTCCTCGACGAGCTTCGCGACAACCAGTACGACGTGATTGGCATCACCTCGATCATCCCCAACGAGCAAAAAGTGAAGAAGATGTGCGAGCTGATCCGCCACTATCAGCCGAACGCCCAGATCATCATCGGCGGCCACATCGCCAATGTTCCCAACTTGCACAAGAAGATCGACGCCGACCACATCGTCCGTGGCGAGGGCGTGGCCTGGTTCCGCCGCTACCTGGGCGAGAGCACCGACCGGCCCATCCGTCACCCCGTGGTCAGCTCGGGCCTCGGAACCCGGAACCTGGGTGTCCAGGTGGGCGATAATCCCCGCGACGTGGCTGCCGCGCTAATACCTTCCGTCGGCTGTCCGTTGGGCTGCAACTTCTGCTCGACCTCGGCCATGTTTGGCGGCAAGGGCAAGTCGTACAATTTCTACGCTACGGGCGACGAACTGTTCGATGTCATGTGCCAACTGGAGCGCGAGTTGGGATGTCACGCGTTCTTTTGCATGGACGAAAACTTCCTGCTGCATCGCAAGCGGGCGCTGCGCCTGCTGGAGCTGATGGAAAAGAACGATAAGGCCTGGGCCTTGTATGTCTTCGCCTCGGCGAACGTGTTGCGATCGTATACCATCGATCAGCTCGTCCGCCTGGGCATTGCCTGGGTGTGGATGGGTATTGAGGGTTGCAACAGCCAGTACGTCAAGCTGCAAGGGATCGACACCTTCGAGCTGGTCCGAGAGCTTCAGTCGCACGGCATCCGCGTGCTGGGTTCGACGATCATCGGCCTGGAAGAGCACTCGCCGGAGAACATCGACGCGGCGATCGAGCACGCGGCCAAACATGATACCGATTTCCATCAGTTCATGCTCTACACGCCAATCCCAGGCACGCCGCTGCATGCCGAGCTGACCGCCAAGGGCCAAATGAAGGATCCGGCCACATTTGAACAGGGAGACATTCACGGTCAGTTGATCTTCAACTATCGCCATCCGCACATTCCCGCCGGCATGGAAGGCGAGTTCATGGTGCGGGCCTTCAATCGTGACTTCGAGCGTAACGGGCCAAGCACATTGCGGATCGTCCGCACGACACTGGCCGGCTGGAAGCGATACAAGAACCACCCAGACTCCCGCATACAGCGACGGTTTGCCTGGGAATCCCGCGAACTGGCGACGACTTTCTCCGCCGCAGCCGCCGGGGCAAAGATGTATTACCGCGGCAATCCGGCAATGCGAGCGAAGATGGCCGCCGTGCTCAAGGAGTTGAACCAGGAGTTCGGCTGGAAGTCGCGGCTGATGTCGCTCATCGGCGGGCCCTACGTCTACTGGAAGCTCTTGCGGGAAGAGAAGCGACTGGCCGCTGGTTGGACCTACGAGCCGCCAACCTTCTACGAGAAGAATGAAGCCTGCCACGACGCGGGCGTCGATCCCTGCCGTTACGTTACGCCGGAGATTTGTGCTTGCAAGGTGAAGACGGACAGCAAGACCCTTGTTGTGGCCGGTCTCTGACCGAGTCACACCGCCGACCGAAGGTCTCCCGCTTAGGACCGGCGAATCAATAAGTGTCGGGTTTTCGGAACGTACTCATCTCGCTCCGCGAGATGGAATGCATCTCGCGGAGCGAGATGAGTACAGTTATTGATTCGCCGGTCCTAAGGAACTCTTCCAGGGCCTCGTTACTCGCTTTCAAGAGTGCCGGGCGCGGCCGAGGAAGGATCGGGATCGAGTACAATGACAATCGCCTCGACCGGACCTTTGATGTCTACCGGTTGCTCCAGTGTTACATTGCCGTTCTTAATAGTCGCTTTGACTGCCTGCATCCGCTACTCCTGTAATGAAAATGTGACCTTTTCTCTCGAATTATAGCAATTACCGCCACAGCGCGTCAAACATTGCGACGACATTCTCCGGCGGGACGTCGGCGAGGATGTTATGGACCTGCTGGAAAACGAAACCGCCGTTGCGGTTCAATATCTCGGCCTGCCGGCGAACGTGCTGCTGAATGTCCTCCCGCGTGGCCTTGGAGAGCACGAACCGCGTGTCACAACCGCCGCCCCAGAAGGTGATTTTTTCGCCAAAGTCAGCTTTCAGCCCAGCCGCGTCCATGCCGGCGCAGGTGATCTGCACGGGATTCACCGCGTCGAGGCCGGCTTCAATCAAATCCGGCAACAGCGGCCGAATGCCGCCGCAGGAGTGAAGCATGACCTTAATGTTGGCCAACTCCTTCGCTCGCTTCCATAAGCGGGCGTGTCGTGGCATGAACATCTCGCGATACATGGCACGCGACATCTGCGGCCCGTTCTGCATCCCCAGGTCGTCGCCGAAGACGATGATATCGATATGCGGGCCAACGGCCGCGAGATACTTTTCCAGGTTCGCCAGATGGATATCAACGAGCCGATCGAGAAACTCATTGGCCCGATCCGTGTCGGCGGCCAACAGCATGAGGAAGTTGTCGATACGGTAGAGGAACTGCCCGACCTCCAACAAATTGCCGCCGAAGAGGCCGACGATGGCCCGATCCGTCCGTGCCCGCAGGGCCTTGGCCCCTTCGGCAAAGAGCTGCGGCCCATCCGGCCCGGAAACCAACGGCCCGGGCGGTGACTGAATTGCACACCACATGTTTTCGGCCAATGCCTCCGGCAGCCGATCCAAGTCGTCGCTTTCCAGGAATGGCCAGTAGCACTGCTCGAAATACAATGCCCCATCGGGCATCTTCGCCAGCACACGGCCGCTGTTCTTGGAGCGAATGACCCACTCGCCCGGCTCTCGTTCGGGCAAGGCCCAAGCGGGCATCTGACAAGGTGAGCCGTCAGGCAGGATCCAGTCGGCCCAATCCTTATCATCCAGCGCGAACCCTCGGCCCAACTCGATGGTATCGACGTGGAACCGCTGCAAAACGTCTTCATCGATGATTGCTAGTTGCTGTACCGGATCGTAGACGCGGATTGGCCGCTCGGGCAACCCCAATGCCTGGCGCAGCTTGCGGTAGGCGATCGCGGCAATGCCCGAAGAACGGTGTGCCCCAAAATCGATCGGCACGCGATCGGGTTGCTGGTGATTCAAGGCGGCGAGGATCCGTTGGCGTGGGGTCATGGCGGTTTTCTTGTAAGCTGCTAAACTGGGGGTGTGGCTCGGTCAAGAGACTGGCCACAACAGGGCGTTTCGATTAAATCGATAATCACTATTAGAGTCTTATATTGGCTGCGGATGCAAGTCCCCGGGTAATTCTTCATGCTCAAATGGCGACTTTTGCTGGGAGTTTTGATCATTGGTTCGCTTGTGGGGCTGTGTATCTTGGATGCACGTGCCGATCCCCCTGGGGTTGAGCCAGGACTGCCCGGCGTAGCTTTGATGCCGGTTCTTCTTTTGTTGACCGTACTGGCCACACAGGAAGTGCTACGTTTGGCTCAGGCTGCCGGTATTCGCCCGGTAGCATGGACAATCTACTCTGGCAATCTGCTCCTGGTGTTCGCTCAATGGCTGCCG
>JANXQG010000131.1 GCA_025356915.1 Planctomycetota bacterium
GGCCAAGAAGTTCAACGATTACCGCCAGATGCTCGAAGAAATGGGCAAGAGCATCGACGCCGTGACCGTGAGTACGCCCGACCACTGTCATGCCGTGGTGGCCGCAATGGCATTAAAGATGAAGAAGCACTGCTTCGTGCAAAAGCCGCTGACCCGCTCGATCCACGAGGCCCGCGTTCTGGGCCAGTTGGCTCGCGAGAATGGTGTTGCCACGCAGATGGGCAACCAGGGAACGGCCAACAACGGCTTGCGTAAGGCGGCCGTCGCAGTTCAGGCCGGCGTGCTGGGGACGGTGAAAGAGGTCCATGTCTGGACTAATCGGCCCATCTGGCCGCAAGGCGGCAATCGACCCGCACCAGCCAAACCACCCGAGAATCTCCATTGGGATCTGTGGCTCGGCCCTTCACCGGAGCGGCCGTACGCCAATGGTGCCTATCATCCGTTCAGTTGGCGCGGCTGGTGGGATTTTGGTTGCGGTGCTCTGGGCGATATGGCTTGCCACACCTTCAACATGCCCTTCGCCGCGCTCAACCTTCGCGATCCAATCTCGGTGCAGGCCGAGACCTCCGGCCATAACAAGGATAGCTATCCGAAGTGGTCCGTGATCGCCTACGAGTTCCCAGCCACCGCAAAGCGTCCGGCGGTCAAGGCGTTTTGGTATGACGGCGGCAAGCGTCCGCCTACAGAACTGTTCCAAGGCGAAAACCCGGGTGGTGCCGGTGCCTTGCTCGTTGGCGAGAAGGGTAGTTTATTCTCTCCCGGCGACTATTGCGATCACTTCGAGTGCATTGGCAAAGTTACCGTGCCCGATGTTCAGTTCGTCAAATCCCCCGGCCACTTCCAGGAGTGGGTCCGCGCGATCAAGGGCGGCGAGCCAGCCATGTCGAACTTCCCCGACTACGCTGGTCCGCTCACCGAGACCATCTTGCTCGGCAACCTAGCCGTCTGGGCCGCTGCCTCGGGCAAGGGCGAAAAGGTCGAGTGGGATCCCAAGGAACTCAAGGTCAAGAACATCACTGGGCTAGAAGAAATCGTCCGGCCGGTTTACCGCAAGGGATACTCGCTGTAATTACCTAAAGCTTTCCGTACGACGGAAGCAATTGAAAAAACAACCGCTCTGCGTTTCCTGGTTTGGGACGCAGAGCGGTTTTGTTTTGAGAGGACTACGGCGTTATCGCACGAAGCACATTCCGCACCGGCTGACCAGGCACATAAATCTTGGGGTACACGACTACAGGCCGGCCATAGGCTGGAGCAAACGCCAAGGGGGCTGCGGCGTAATAGGGTGCCGCCACCGGTGACGCCACATAATAGGGCACGGGAGCAGCGGCATAATAGGGTGCAGGGGCGTAATACGACGTGGTTGCGACCGGGCCGGAGCTCACCATCGGAGCTGGCGCATAGTAGGTCACTACGGGCATGGGCCCGACGGACATGTAGGTGCTGTAACCTTGGGCCAGCACGCTGGAACTTGCCATCAGGACCGTGGCCAACGACAATGCCATCACGAAACTCTTCATTGCATGACTCCTTAGTTAGGGGGTGAGTTGTAAGAAACGGACTCTTCCGGTTTTAGGTGCAAAACGCAAATATTCATAGGGTTGGGAGAGCGCAGCGAGCCCCACCAATTCTATTGCGGCCCGCTTTTGGTGGGGCTCGTTTCACTCTCCCTACCCTACTTCCGCACATAAAACCGGAAGAGCCAAAAACCGCTAAAGAAAATTCCCGAAACTTTAGGAATTCTACGTCGCTTTTCACCGTTCGGCAAGCGTTGCACAGGCGGAAAATATTATATTTGGTTTCTACGACGGATTGTGGACAATCGTCTCCCACATTGGTATAAACAGAGTTTGCTCATAATGACTTGCCCCGGGTGAAAGAAACTTGACTACTACTTTCCGCTACACGCCTGCCCCACGCCAAGACGACCCTCCCTACCAGAAGGGCGAACCCGTGGCGATGTTCATCCCCTGCTATATCGATCAATTCTATCCGGGGATTGGCGAAGCGATGGTCCGCATCCTGGATCGCCTCGGCGTGCCGGTGGTGTTTCCGGCCGAGCAAACGTGCTGCGGGCAGCCGGCGTTCAACTCGGGCTATTGGGAAGAGTCGCGGCCGGTGATCCGGCAGTTCTGCAAGGTGTTTGCCCCCTATCGCTGGATCATCAGCCCTTCGGGTTCCTGCACGGCCATGTGCCGGGTTTTCTTTCCACACGTCGATTCCAGCGAGGAAGTACTCGCGGTCAGTCGCCGCGTCTTCGAGTTCAGCGAATTCCTGGTCGATATGCTCGGAGTGACGGACACGGGGGCCACGTTTCCGCATAAAGTCACAATGCACATCGGCTGCCATGGCCGGCGGGAGTTGGGCGTCTTCGATCATCCGCTGAAGTTGCTGCAATCGGTGCGCGGCCTGACTTATTGCGAACTGCCGAATATGGAAGAGTGCTGCGGCTTTGGGGGCACCTTCAGCGTAAAAATGCCCGGCACATCGCTTGCCATGGGGCAGAGCAAAAAAGAGAACATCGTCCGTAGTGGGGCTGAAATCGTTGTTTCTGGTGACATCAGTTGCCTGATGCACATCGGCGGCATGTTAAAGCGCGACCCCGCCACGCGGCACATCCGCATCATGCACCTAGCCGAAATCCTCGACTCGGGAATCCAGCCAGGAGTTAGGAGTTAGGAGTTAGGAGTTAGAAGATGATGGATGAAACGAGACCACCGGCGAAGTCTTTTCAAGATTTGGTCGTTTGGCAAAAAGCGCATGCGTTCGTGTTGCAGATCTACGCTGGTACGCGCACATTTCCGAAGGAGGAACGCTACGGGTTGACCTCACAGTTCCGCCGTGCGGCTGTTTCCATTCCAGCTAATATTGCAGAGGGTTTCCGCAAAAAGTCCAGCCAAGACAAAGCGAGGTTTTTGAATATCTCAGAAGGCTCGCTTGAGGAGTGCCGCTATTACCTGATCCTGGCACATGACCTTGGCTATTTAGATAAGTCCTTGCTCTGGGGGCAGAGCGAAGAGGTAGGCCGACTTCTGAACGCCTATCGCTCTGCCATTCTCCGCTCGAACCCCCAACTTCTAACTTCTAACTCCTAACTTCTAACTATGCTTGATTCTTCCGGCCATCTGAACGGTGCCCCGTTCCTGAAAGACGAAAACCAGGGCCTCTACGAGCCTTCGCCGCAGTTCAAGAACTTGGCCAAGGTTTGCGAGTATTCCAGCAAGAGCAACACGGCCGTTGCGGCGGCGATTCCTTATTTCCAGGAGTGGCGCGAGGCGGCCCACCAGATCAAGAAGTATTCGCTCGCCAATCTCGATAAGTTGCTCGTGCAGTTTGAGAGCAACATGAAAGCCCGCGGGGTCGAGGTTCTTTTCGCCCAGGATGCGGCCGAGGCCAACCGCTTGGTGCTGGAAATTGCGCGGCAGCACAACGTCAAGAGCGTGGTCAAGGCGAAGTCGATGGTCACCGAGGAGATGGAGTTGAACCATGTCCTCGAAGAGGCCGGCATCCGGGCGATCGAGACCGACCTGGGCGAATATATCGTGCAGCTTGCCAAGCAGCGGCCGATCCACCTCGTCACGCCCGCCATGCATTTCTCGGCTGATGAAGTTGGCCAGTTGTTCCATGAAAAGCTCGGCGAACCCTATAGTGCCGAGCACGCTGCCTTGACGGCCATCGCTCGAAAACGTCTGCGGGCCGAATATCTGGCTGCCGACATGGGGGTCTCCGGATGCAATTTTGCCGTGGCCGACTCAGGCACGGTGGTCGTCGTGGAAAACGAAGGGAACGCCGGCCTCTCGACATCCACGCCGCCGGTTCACGTCGTGCTGGTAGGCATCGAAAAGATTATTCCAAAGATTGATTACCTGCCGCTTTTTCTGAATTTACTCGGCCGCAGCGGCACCGGCCAGAAACTGACGACGTATACCCATTTGATCCACGGTCCCGCCCCGGGCAAGAAGCTCTATGTGATCTTTCTGGACAACGGCCGGACAAAGGTTTTGCAAGACCCACATGCTTGGGAGTCGTTGTTCTGTATTCGCTGCGGCGCGTGCTTGAATGCCTGCCCCGTCTATCGCCGCGTGGGCGGCTGGTCGTACGGCTGGGTCTATCCGGGGCCAATCGGCTCGGTGCTCACGCCGCACCTCGTCGGCCTGGAGAAGGCGGGCAAGCTGCCGTTCGCTTCGTCGCTTTGCGGGGCGTGCGGCGAAGTGTGTCCCGTGAAGATTGACCTCCCTCATCAACTGGTCCATCTCCGCCATCGCGCGGTGAATGAGCCTTCGCCCATGAACTCGGCCTTCGAACGGTTGCAATGGAAACTTTGGGCATGGGCCATGTGCGGGCCGCGTCGCTATGGCTTGGCCATGTGGGCGGTTCGGATTGGGGTACGGATGGCAAAATTCCTCCCCTGGCACCCGGACAAGCTCGGTGCCTGGACCCGCGGGCGCGAGTTGCCCAAGGTTCCCACGCATTCCTTCCGCAGTTGGTGGCAAGAGCGATCTTCCCAGAAAGGCAAATCATGAGCAGCCGCGACGTTATCCTCCAGCGCATCCGCAGCGGACTCACCAACGCTGTGGTGGCCGGTTTCGCCGACCTCCACGAGCCACCGGTGCCCGAAGTGTGGCCACGCACGAATCCAGAATCGGCGACGCTCGTTTCTCAATTCCGCACCGAGCTGGAATCTCTCAGTGGCGAATCCATCCTTTGCCCCACGATGGCCGACGCCCGCCGGCAGCTTGCCCAACTCATGGAAACAGCCACATGGCCGCGCCTCGGCAGTTTGGACCGCCCCCTGACGCGAGAACTCACGGCTGACCTTCCGGTTGATCGCGTTGACTGGGTAACATCCGACTGGACACCGCCGCAAATCGAGCAGCTTCCTGCCGGGCTGATTGTGGCCGATGCCTTGCTGGCCGACACCGGCTCCTGCGTCGTGCATTGTTCGACAGCCACGGAGCGACTGATGTGCTACTTGCCACCCGTCTGCATCGTCGTCGCCCGAGTGAACCAACTTGCCGAACATCTGCCTGCCGCTTGGGCGCCGATTTCAAAGACTTGCGCGGCGAAAGATTCCCGTGGCGAGATCGTGCTCATCACCGGCCCCAGCTGCACCGCCGACATCGAAAAGATTTTGATCCTCGGCGTCCACGGGCCAAAACGGCTGGTAGTGCTGCTGGTGGGGTAGGCGGCAGAATCTTCGGAATCCTGACTATTTGCAAGTGCAGCCTCGACCGAATCGCGCTACCCTGCTGGCCATCAGTCCAGGAAAAGTGTGGCCTATTTCGGCAGATTGACATCCATGCAATGGCGGGGGATAATGCCGTGTTGCAGACTTGGTAGGCCGTAACCCAAGTCCAGCTTTCGACCAGAAAAGGCAGGTTCTCATGCTTCAGTTCAATTGCCCAAGTTGCAGAAAAGCGTTTCGTGTCGAAGATTCCTTCGCAGGCAAGCAAGCCAAGTGCTCCTGTGGGCAGCAGATTGCGGTTCCCGAGGTTTCGGTGCCGCAATCGTCAGCCACCGCGAGGTTTCCCGACCAACCGCCAGCGAATTCCTGGGAACAGCCTGAAATTGAATTGCCATCGGATATTAAAACCGGTACGTCATCTCCGCGTAGTACGACCACGAAGTTAGGAAAATCTCCTGCTAGCTGGCTAGCGATTCTTGACTGGCAATTCGAGTACTACCTCACCCCTTGGATTATTCGGATTCTCTGGGTGATGTTTCTTCTCCTTGCGCTTGGCATGCTTCTCTTAAATACGTTAGGACTAGCATGGGGACTGATGCCTGATTTCTCAAGTACTCCAGCGACCCAGCATTATGGCCGGGGCTTTGAAGAACCATCGGCCCCCATGCTTCCGATTTGGCTCACGGCCAGGGTTGCTAAGATATTCTTCTTCATTGTTTCGGTGGTTGGAAGCGTCATTGGCGTACTCGTGACTCGCATGGTACTGGAGTTGATGATCGTCGTATTTCGCATTGCAGAGGACATCGGTTCGCTCAAACGCAAGTACGCAGAAGAAGATAACCCAATTCCACTTCCCAGAAAGGCAGGAGTGTTGTGATCCAATTCAACTGTCCAGGTTGCGACAAGCTTTACCATGTTCGCATCTCTTACTACCATTTCGTTGTTGATCGGTCTGCTGTGTCTTGGGGTGGTTGGTGGTGGGGTAGGCATTGCTGTGTTGCTCGTTGTGAGGGCAACACAGAATAATAGCGAAAGGAATAATCCGAATCTTTGTCTTTGTCCCGATTGTGGGCGGACGTTATCAACTTCGGCACAAACATGTCCGGGTTGCGGGAGGCCATTGGCTAAGGCGAACTGACCAGACGACTCGCTATTTCGTTTGTCGGTATTCAGTTGACTCAGTGATCGGTGAATCTGGCAGGTGCAGGGGCATTTATGCGGGGGCCAGGTGGCCCTGGGCGGTTGCCCGCCCCGGGTTCCCACGGATCCGTACATGCACACATTAGAGCATCCGGCTCGTCAGGTCATGGTTTCGCTACTTGACGTAGGGGTGGACGATCCGCGGCGACGGAAGGCCGTAGCGATTCAGTAGCTTTTGGAATCAACCACCCGCCAGAATATCAAGTAGGTCAGGCTTTCCAGCCTGACGTTGCCCGGTTCACTGTCAGGCTGGAAAGCCTGACCTACAACAGTTTTGACATCTTGGCGGGTGGTTGTTTGGAATCGATCCCAGTTCATGTCGCGCCGACGATTGCGGCGGAAAAGCCACCACTGCCAATCGCGTTGAACTGCACGTAGGAATGCCTTCAACATTCGGAAGTTGCCGGTGATCCCGTAGTACGCATAGTGTCCGCGCACCTTCTGGCTCAGTATCGCGGCCGATCATGTCCGCCAGTTGCGCCGCCAATTCGACGGCCACTTGGAATTAGGGGCATCTCGACCGTTTGTTGTCGAGAATGTTATCGTTTTCATCAATGCACTTCCAAGTTACAATGGATGGGGTGACTGGTGCGTTCGATCGATGAATTTAGACGAACTCGACGCGACCAAGCATCTCGTTTGGCTCCAAGCATTCATTCATCAGCAAAAGGCTTCGTAACATTTCGCCAATCGTGCGGTCTCCCTGATGGCAAAACGCAATGCCGGCGTGTGGCACGCCTTGCGAATGCAGGATAAGAAAGTCCTCGTCGTGGGTTACGATGACGCGAAGCTCGGCAAGAGCGAAAGCAAGATGCTCCTCGTCGTCGGCACCGTTGAGACCGGCTTCGACCGTCGTGGTGGCATCGATCCCTCGACGCCGCAAACCCGACGCGATCGCCGGGTGAACATGTTCGTCCAAGTGGAAAGAAAGCATCGCCGGCCTCACGAGAGCTTTTCACGTAGCGGCGACGGATTAGCCGACCGCAGGGTGCTGACGAGATCCTTGGATTCCTTGATCTGCCGCTGGATTTCTCCCCTGTGGTCATGATAATACGTCAGTGCGGCGTGAATATCGGCCAAGCTCAATTGCGGAAACTGCGTCACGATTTCCTCGGGCGTCAGCCCTTGCAATTCGTGCCAAGTCCAGATGTCCTGCACGCGGATGCGGGTACCGGCAATGCACGGCTTTCCGCCGCACACGCCATGTCTTGACTCAATGTGAGCGAAAATTGTTGGTTCTGCCACTTTTCTTCCTTTTTCAGAACGTCGGCGGACTGTACCTTCTATTGATTCTAGCGATATAGTCCGGCAAAAGCCAGTTCAAGCACGGATGGGTAACACAATCGCTCGACAACGCAGATTCCTGATCCTGCTT
>JANXQG010000160.1 GCA_025356915.1 Planctomycetota bacterium
GACGAAACTTTCCTTGGTCGTCTGGAGGAAATGGTAGGTCGTGTCCTCAAACCCCAAAAACGCGGCCCAAAACCGAAACAGAATACGAATTAAGTCATGTGTCACCGGAATTAGTACGCAAGTCTACGTGCCGGGCGAGCCGGTACGGAATGTTCTGCGGTCAATCACGCCGTAAATGACTTTCGGTGTTGCGGGGGTAATTCATCGCAAAAGAAACCCGTCGGCCTACAGGCTATCGCCCACCTTCGCGGCCTCTTTCTTTTGGCCCCTCCGCCCGGCCCCTGGTCTCGGCCGTGGCGTCGCGATCATCTTCCGCATCGGGTGGCGATTCTACGTTCCGGGCAACGTCTATTTCTTCTTCAATCCCGCTCTGGCGACTCTGCTTTCTTCACCGTCACTGTCATTCCCGATCAAATCAGGGTCAGACCTTAAAATTTAACTTTTCTCTGATGTCGTGAAGTCGTGCTCAGCTAGCAGTGACAGCAGTTGGCAAGGTCAAGATCAAGGCCCTGCCCTACTACCGGATCCGGCCACCGACTGCACTCTTGTGGCCGATGTCTTGTGGTACAAAGTACCAATTGCTCTGGCGGCAAACCCACCACTGTTTCATGGTGGCCGTTCGCGGGTGATCATTGCCCGGGGCCAGATCGATCTGAACCGTAACTTCGGCCCGTTCGCTCCCCTTGGGCTGGACCGATTGGACGAGGCATGTTGGCCGCTTGTCCAAGAGTGTTTCCTCGACCGTCGTGGGGGGTGCCCTATATGCGAGCCAACGCCGTAGATCACGGTCGAGCGAAGGATCGGTCAGCCGCAGCATCCGCGTCGTGTCCTTGGCAAGCCACGCCTCCGCGAGCAGCGAGGCCCGCGCCTCCAATCCGCTAGGCAGAGGCGATTCTTCCTTCGCTTCTGCTCCACGATCGTGAAAGACTGCCCACAATAGGACGGAGACGAACACAACCATGGAAAGCCCGACCCCGCCACAACGTCCTGGATGTTCCACCAGCCACCGCCTGCTCTGCTGAACAAAGTTGTGGAGCGTTTGGCTTTTGGACAGGGCGGGCCGCTGAAATTTGACCCACTCCGAGAATCCGCTCCGAACCGCGACTTCCAACTCAGACGGGGCGGGAGCGGGTACCGCCGCCAACCGCGCACTATCCACCCGATACCACTGATCGCAGTTGCGACAGTGTAAGAGATGGTTCAAATTATCCCAGGCCACGAGCTTCCAGCCACCGCACTTGGGACATGCGAGTCTCAGTTGATACGGGGCGTCCGGTGTGGGATCGGTGCCTTGGTCTCGCGGAGGTTGTTGTGGAATCATCGATCTGACCCTCGGTTCCAACGCAACCTCACGGTGTCGAGTTGAAATTTGGCGAGGTCTCGTCGAAGCCGGTGCCCGTCCAGAGGCGATTGTTGCCCCAGAAGAGTGCTTTGGGATTGGCGGGGAAGGTAATCGAGGTATCCTGCGGCTGAGCTACCCCGTTGACCACCACATATCCCAGATCCTCCAGGGTCAGGCTTTCCACATGTCCGTCGAGGAAGACGACGTTTGCCCGACCGTTATGCCGATCCTCGGCGGGCGAGAAATAGATCTGGATGTCGGTTCCCGTTTCGTCGGGGCCGTAGGGGTCGAAGCCGGGGGCACGGGATGGGGATGGCGAGTCGACCACGCCCGACTTTCGCACCCGCATGTGCGGTGGATCGAGGGTCATCGAGTGCCCGCCGTGTGGCAGGCCGCCGCCGCGGCTGTCGGCGAAGGCAATCGTGCGCGATTCATCGCGTACCCGGGCCACCGGGTAGTTCAGCGTGGGCGTGCTGAGATCGCCATCGACCAGGTTGCGGCTGTTGCCAAGGTACTGGAAGTTGTAGCCGTAGGCGCCGTTGCGAATGCTTGTATTATCCGGCAGCGCAGGGTCGAAGAAGATTTCGTTGTCCAGGGGAACCGAGGTGTAGGTCGTGTCGCTCGTGCCCGCCGCGAGGATCGCATCCGGGTTCTGCGCCGAACGGCCTAGCACATCGCCAATGATCCACTGCCATCGCGGACGCACAACGCCAAACTTATTGATTACCTTCGGATCTTCCCAACGGTACGGCGGATAGTTATTGTGTTGGTCGCGGAACTGGATCAGCCCCAGACCAAGTTGGCGAAGGTTCGATTTACACTGCGTTGATCGGGCCGACTCCCGCGATTTCATCACGGTGGGTAACAGGATCGCCATCAACGCGCCGATGATGGAGATCACGACGAGCAGTTCGACGAGCGTGAAGGCTTTGCGAAATTTTTTCATGGAAGGGGCTTTCGAGGGTGGCGGACGTGAGATTACAGATCTGAGATTTGAAACCTCGAATCCCGGTTTATTGCGGAGGGTTTTGCCGGGCAAACGAGTAGACATACCGCGCGGGCCTGAAGTCTGCCTATCCCTTAGCATCTGCCATGCCAATTCCCTGACAGTCGCGAAAGAATCACGGTATCCTTATACGCTGCAATAGGTTATGGAAACGACACCACAAAACAAGAAACAACTCATGTCGGTCGAAACGACTCGCGTGTTGGTCAATTCCACACGGACAGTCGGTACTGACATAACGCGTAGAGATTGCGCGGGTAACAGCATTGGGCTGGCCCGCTTCCGGCAGGCCGTGCAGCGCGTCTGGTGGGAATGGCTTGGTCGTCGCCGCGGCGGGAACCGGCCCACCTGGGCCAAGTTCCTGCAATTCGAGCAGCGCTGGCCGCTGCCGCCGTCGATAGCCTTGCATTCCGTGTGCCGTGTGCGAAGCAAAGGAGTTACTTGAGGAACCGTATGCGGGAATTCTGCACGTACGGGTCTGTGGGAGCCCCGGGTGAGCAATCACCCGGGGCCACCCGGCCTGATGTCCCTCTGATGTCCCCCAGCCCCTACTCCTGCTTCAATTTCCTATACTCTTGGAGGAATTTACAGTCGGCCGTACTCAAAGCCCCATACCTGAAAGTTTGCTGACCTTGACCAGAAACGTCAATGGTCACATCAGAACCTTGATAGCTAACAAGTAGACCTTGTATGGGTTCATAAACGTAGCGTTTCTTTTGAACATCACGGTAGTCGCCGGAGAAAACTTGATACGTTTGAGCAACACCGCCGCCAACATGACGAATACGATTCTCCATGATTGGTTCTCTAACCGTGTAATATTTAACCGTTTTCACATTCCACGAAGTATGTTCCCTCTTCTTTAATTCCAACGACTTCTTCTCATCGCTCGACTTTTTCCCATCGCCTGGCTTCCTCTCGGTCGTTTGATCGATAGAAAATACGGCAGGGTCCTCCATGGGACTTTGCTTTTGAGAAAAAACGATTCTCTTCATTACCCGGTCCTTCATTAACCCCGAAAGCCCCGGCAAAGCCTGTCGATACCAATGGCCAGCCCGTGCCTGCATCTGTTTCTTTGCGGCTCCCTCTTGTTTCTCGGCCAAATCCCACCAACTGTCCCCCAACTTCGTTTTCTCCGTTGAGGAAACCCCACCTTGGAGTTCCTGCCGTGCCAGTGCCTTCAAACCGCCATCCTTCCCCAAAGCCAGCATCGGCAACCCCTTGTCCCAATCATCTTTCACAAAGCAAAGGTATTTGCCCACGACCAGATTGGCCTCGGGGTCGTCCGGTGTTTTCTCCAAGGTGACTCTTGCGGTCTTAACGCTCTCGTGTGTTTTCACGAGTTCGTTTATTTCCGTGATCCGGCCTTGGGCTTGAGTAACTAGTTTTTCATCGGGTGCGTTTTGAGCCTCTGCTTGGGCCAGTTTGCCAAGCTCATTGGCAACCGCGAAATTATCTTGGCTAATCGCTTGATTCACCAGCTTCAAGGCCTCCTCAGATACGGACTTGTGCTGTGCTGGATTCTGGGCGATGGAAGCAAACTTCGTCAACACCCCCGCTTTCATTGCGAGAACATCGATTTGAAATGTTTCGGCCATCGCATCTATCGTTGCAAACGCCGTCAGTCCATCGCCCGCCTGCGTGGCGATGTCTCTGGCCAGCCTTAGCAGAACGAACCGGTTGGCCGGATTGTCCTCCGTCTCGGTGCCCTTTTCAAGCAACCTCTTAGCCAGGGCTTGCTTTTCGGCTGAGGTCTTGGCCTTGGAATACTCGTCACCGTAGACCTCCTTGACGAGTTGGGTGGCTTTGGCCTGGGCGACATTATCGGGGACGGGGTTCGTCTTGACGGCATCCTGGGCCTCGTCGGAGGACTCGAGGCCGGGGCCAGCCGAATAAGGAGTAGCGGGCTGAGTTGGGGGCGTTACCGTAGTCTCACTTGGTTGAGACGGTATTGCATCGAGTGCCACGGGACGCCGAGGAATTGTCGGCGTGTGTTTAGGTATTGGCGGGGGGGCGGCAATGGACGAGAAATCCACCGTAGGAGCGCGTGACTTGAGAGTGGCGATTTGTGGAGACGTTGCCTCGGTCGGGCAGTCCTTGGTTTGTGACAGAAGAAAAACAGCAATTCCGATCAACAAAACAATAACCGCCGCACCGGCAAAGCTGACGTAGAACCAAAGATAGGCGTTTCTCTGCTTCACTTTCGGCTTGGTACGGGCGGGTTTTGCTTCATTAACGAGTTCGTCAAGGAATGTTGCCGATGATGGTTCCTCTGGTTGCATCGCCTGGTGCAGGTGCATCACGGGAGGCGGTTCCGCCGACCGGGAAGCTGGTTCCTGAGGTTTCATCGTTTCGAGCAAGTGCGCATCGTATGCGGCCTTCTTGTTTGGCGTGAGAAGGCAAATCTTCGCGGCAGAAATCTCATTGAGAAGCCGTTGGGATAAATTGGATTGGGAACCCGCCTGAAATGTCTTCAGGTGGGCCATGCGTTGATCGGCGGCGTTGGAGATCACGTCGGAGTCCGATTCAAAGAGAGCAAGTCCGAGCAACCGGTAGTGATGCGGTGGCTGCTCTTTAGGGAGAATACCGAGCCAAATGTGGTACGGATCGAAGGTGTTCAGCACGGCGGGTTCCTCTTGCCATTTCACGGACCCCCGGCCCTTGTCTCACGGCAGTGGCCGGAATTATTGCATCATGCGAAAAATCACGGGCAAACAATACTCGGGAAAAAATGTCGCCAAACGGGGTCGCTAACACACCCAACAAGGCGGAATTTTGCAGTTTTTCGCCGCTACGCCGCGAGTAGCCGTTCAATCTCTGGCGCACGCCAAGGAGTCGAGTCGAACGGTACTGGCATGGATTATACTTGCCCCCCGCGAGAAAGCAAGACGCCACTCCGGCAAGAATTTTCCAATTCTTGGGTGAAGCCGCTCCGAAAATAACCCTCAGATGGGATTGGGGTCATTTTTCACCCCCTCGATGGGTCTGTCCTTCCGGCACGGGAATCACGCGGTCCAGCAACGACGGGCGGCTGTCGTCGGCAACCCCACGGCTGGTCAACCCAAGTTTCTCCGCCCAGCGGGCAAAACAACTGCGGCCAGTCTCGGACCAACGCCGGATTTCCTCGATCACGCTCGATAGCGTGAAGCTGGCAAGGTGTTGGCGGAGCAACTCCAGCACGCTCACGATGACCGTCTGACGCCGCAAGATAAAGGGGGTCAGGGAAAGCGCCGGTCAAAACCGGCATGGAGTAGCGGATGAAAGAGCCGCACGATAAAGGAGTAGCGAACCCTATCGACCCTGAGTCATGCGCCGGTCATGGAGGCAATCTCCGTAACAGTTTAGCTTCCCAACCCCTATTGCACCATCCCCAATAAGAGGGTAGATTCTCTGCATCGATCACGTTTGCCAAGGAATGGCCGTCGGTGCATTTCGTATTCTACCCCAATCACGAGTTCGGTTGTCCGCACGTCGGACACTGCCCACACCTGGGCGGTGCCTCCTTGGGTACGCTGGTGCGCGGTGCCGACCAACAGATTGAGTGGACGGGGACGCTTTATCGACAGGTCGATTCCCTGCGTGCCGAGAACACCGCCAAGCACCAGACGATCCGGGAACTACCCCCAGACGAGCCATA
This sequence comes from Planctomycetota bacterium, assembly GCA_025356915.1. Lineage (GTDB taxonomy): Bacteria > Planctomycetota > Planctomycetia > Pirellulales > Thermoguttaceae > JANXQG01. The sequence goes on from JANXQG010000160.1 coordinate 5,986, forward strand.
TTTTCTCTGCCAGAACGTGGTGTGACCGGCAGAAAACTTCGCTTAAAAGACTTTAACCGAGGGGCGGTGGGTGGCCAATATGCACTGGCTAGACTCAGAGCTTCAGAGAATCATAATTCCTATTCTTTCTGGCTTTCAGGGCATGTTTCGCAATCCAGTCGCATGCTCGCACCCCAGAGCAGACGTAGCTCGCCGGACATTCATCGGCGAGGCGTCTCAGTCCCAAACGATCGCAACCAGGGATTGAACCAAAGGCCGAAGCAGAAACCTAGGCTAGACTTTTCACCGCATGTGCGATTGCATGTAGTCGACGAAGTTGTCGTCGAGCTTATCTAACGGGCCAAACTGCTTCTCAAACTCGGCCAGCCGCGTCGCTTTCTCGTCATAGACCAATGGCTGTTTGCGGGAAAGAACCTTCAAGTAGGCGACATACTGCTTGGGTTGCTTATGGATGAGATAATAGGTCAGTGCCCAAGACTCGGCATAGGCATCGACGGCCTGCTTCACGTCCAGCAGACGGTCATCGCTACCAATCAGCGTTTTGAGCGAGCGGGCTGGCCGCTGTTGCATATATTGCTGAAACTGAGCAAGCCGCGTGCGATTGACAACTCCTATGCCCGCCCAACCTTTCCCTCGCCCCAGGTCGGGTGTCTCGCAATACATAGCGATGCCTTCGCTGAACCACTTGGGACAGTCGCTCAGCCGTTGGTGCAGACCGCTATTGAAGGCGATCTGGTGCGTGGCCTCGTGGACGATCGTGGAGACCGCACCGGGTGCGTTGGGGCTGGCGAGAAACTGGTTGATATGAGAGATGCCGACGGATCGTCCCGGGCGGTTTACCGCCACGCCCACCAAGTCGTACATAATCATCCGATTGCTCTCCATATTGTAGTAGCCGATAATCGAATCCGCTGCGTCGCCCAGATCTTTTTTCGAGTACTTGATGTAGGACGCCTTATCGGAAAAAATGATCGCCACGAAGCGGAATTCGGGATCGGCCATCTCAAAGCCTTGGCGGCTCCAGGCGTTGCGGAATGCGGAGTAGAGCCGTTCAAATAACGCTCCGCACCACTGGGCGTAAGCCCGTGAGGTGTCGTAGAAGATCATGTAATGCGCCGTCTGGTAAACCTCAAAACCTTTGGGTAGATCCGCCAGAACGCTCTTGGTCATTGGTTCGGCGGGGTAAGCGCGGAACGGCGCATCGTCGGTCGTCTGCTTGACCAGTTCCGTGGGGAGTATCCGCCAGAGCAAGCCGTCGCGAGCTAAGAAAAGCAACCCGCCGTCCTGGGCAGTCAACACGATGCGGCCATCGATGTGCAGCGATTGCTGTTCGCGACGCAACGTCACATGGTCCATCGCCTCGACCGACGAACAAGCCGTTGCGACGATGAATAGGGTCAACCGGAACCAGCGTAAATAGGGTGCGGTGGGGAGCATAATTCTTATTTTGGGGGATGAAATTGGGGAACACACGGTCTCGGCTACTATATTATACGGAATGAATTCCGTTTTACCGAGGTGAGCCAGATCACTGCGGTAGCCAATGCGATCAGCGTGGCTGTCAGAGCCAGACAGATACCTGCGACTTGGTCCTCGACGCCGGAGTGTACCCAGTTGAAAATATGGATAGAAAGCGTCTGCACTCCCGGAGGCACTACGAGAATACTGGCTGTCAGGTCGCCGAGCGCCAGCGCGAAACCGATCAGCCAGGCGACCCCCAGGGCGGGCAATCGCTGGGGTAGCACGATCCGCACAAGTTGGCCCAGGGAACTACAGCCCTCGGTCGCGGCACTATCGAGCATGGGCTGGGGAATCGTCCGAACGCCATGCCATAGGACCAGGACTGCCGGCCCCATTGCCCGGAATGTCAGCACCATCCAAGGGGCAAGGATCGAGTGGTCGTACAGCCAAAACAGCCACGGCAAGCTAGGCTGGTTTAGCAGACCGATAATTGCCAGAGCCAAGAGCGGACCCGGAAGGACGAGGCAAATCAGTGCAACCGCGATGGCCACCAGATCAAGCCAACGCGACTTTCGTGTCAGCCAGGCCAGCGTGATGGCTGCCACGACCGCCGCAGTGGCCGCCAGACTACCGATCACCAGCGACCACAGGCACTCCCGACGGCATTGCCATGGTGCCAGGAGGATGGTTTCGAGGCACTTGCCTGCGGACCAGGTCCGCACCCTGCCCGCATCCGTCTGGGAGACCAAAACCCCGGCCTTGTAGACGAGGTTTCCCAGCGGCACCCCAGCCAGAAGCATCATCGCGGCCATCATCCCCAGTGCCAGTGGCCAACGCCATGCCCCCAGGGCGAAAACTCGGCTCGGTCTCAGGTTTACTGGCCGCTGGGTGCGAGCCAGTCGGGCGCAGCAGAACATGCCAAGCCCCAGGAGTACTAGGGTACCAAGGATGCCCGGCAGCAACGTGGTCATGGCTCCACTGGTTTCTTCGTGCGTGGCGATTTGGTTGAAGAGTTCCTCGGCGTAGGTCCGTACCAAGAAAATCTCGGTAACGGTCTTTTCACCAGCCGTGAGCAAGGCTACCCAAACTGCCGCTAGGCCCAGTGCCGGCCAACATGACGGCAACGTGACCCGGCGGAACACCTGCCACGGGGTTCCATCGAGCAGAGCCTGCTCTTCCAGTGCGGGTTCGACGATCCACAAGCCGAGACTTGCAAACAGCACAACCCAGGGGATGGCGGCCAAGGAGTGAACCCAAACAGCCGCGATCCATCCGCCAAGCCATGGTTCACCACCATTGTGGTGGGGATGCCACCACCCCTCCAGTCCGAAACCGGCCTTCCAAGCACTCGCCTGTAGGTAAAGCGGCAAAAAGAGCAGCACCATGATAATGTTTGCTCCCGTCCTCCGTCCAGGCAAATCGCTCCGCACCAGCATCCATGCCACGGCAGTTCCCAGTGGCAAGCTGAGTGCCAAGGTCTCCAAAGTAAGTGTGAGGGAATGGATTACTAGCGGAAGGGTATTAGGCATCAATAATTTGAAATCGAGCCATAATTCGTCTTGGCGATACAGTCTAGCGATGTTATAGTCTCGCCATTATATCCTCCGTTTAGGGAAATGATCAGGATGATCGCAAACCGAAGAGGCGTAATCTGCCTGCTGATTTTCGGCCTGCTGACGGCTGGCCTGTGTGGTTGCGAACAGAAATTGCCCAGTTGGTATCCGTTTTCTACTCCGGTAGCCCAAGATCACGGCATCACCACTCCTGCGCAACGCATCAAGAATTTTCAGGAACTGGCGAAGAAGGCCCCGGAGACGACCGACCCCGGCCAGCGGGATTCGATCTGCCAGGATCTGGCTCAGCAGATCCGGAAGGAACCTGACTCAAATCTCCGTGGCCATATTCTTACCACCTTGGCCGCCTACGGCGGTCCCACGGCTGATGCCGTGTTGCGAGCGGCCGTGAAGGATACCGATACCGACGTACGGGTTATCGTTTGCAATCTCTGGGGTAAGCGTAGCAACGCCGAGTCGGCACAGGTGCTCGAAGGTGTGCTCAACAGCGATAGCGACCGCGACGTCCGCATGGCAGCCGCCCGGGCCTTGGGCAATTCGCGCGATCCAGTCGCGAAACGGGCACTGGGCACCGCCTTGGACGACACCGACCCCGCCATACGGAATCGCGCGATGATTGGCCTGCGCGAGTCGACCGGCAAAGACATTGGCACCGACCCCGCCGATGTCGATCGTTGGCGGCAGTACGTGAAGAACGGCGAGGTGCGTCCAGCCCAATCGCCTTCATGGGCGCAGCGAATATTCCCGTGGAATCATTAGATCGGACTCGCAACACCCCTTGGCTCCCTGGAAGCCCTGGAAATCGCCGTTTTTGAATAATTTCTTTCTGCCTGCGGCCGATGCTTGTTAGTAGGGCTTCTTGTAGGCGAGGATGCCGCGAAGAACTGATCTTGCATGGATGCAAGAAAATCCGCGGATTGCGGAGCGGCAATGGCGTTGCCTCGGACGGCAAGAAGCCGTACCATGAAGTGGACATTCAGGACATGGGACGCTTAGCGAACACAGAGGCTTGGTTCGTCGAACGAACCACGAGCGTACCGCAACCACAAAACAAGGAGCGCATCGAGGACCGTGGCAAGGCCACCAGCAGTGAGCGATGGCACGTTCTGCACGACGGCCAGACGACCGACCTGCGGCACTTTCACGTCCCGATCGAATACCGCGAGCAGACCGGGGCCCAAGGCATGCAACCTCTGCGACTGACCGAGCAGTTCAAGACTCTCTTCTCGCTCGCCGTCCAAATGACCGAGACGTCGGGGGTTGATGCAATTTTGCTCCTCGTCGAGGGAACGGCCGATTGGCCACGGCTGCGCAATATGGCCCCGAACTCCAAAATCCTGATTGCCGCAGACACTTCCAAGCAACTCACTGGGGCCAAAGAGGCCGGCCTGGAGCCGATTTGCCTCGAAATGCCCGATAATCCCGTCTATGAAAAACTGACTCAGGCAGTCCTGGAGGCCGTGGCCGACGATATCCTCGCCCCGGGGTCTGCCGTGGTGGCTCTCTATAGCAGCTTCGACGCCGATTCGATCGACAGCCTCAGCGTGATCAACCTCGACGAGCACCTCAACCGCCTCACCGGTCGCGACCTCCGGCAACTGGAAACCCGCGTACCGTTGGACACGCTAAAAATCGTGGTCGATCTTGCCATAGAAATCGGTCGTGAGGGCAGGGAGGGTAAGCCCGTGGGAACGCTCTTCGTCGTCGGCGATTCGCGGAAAGTCCTCGCCTGTAGCCGTTCGGTGGGGTTTGATCCCGTCAAGGGCTACAGTCGCAAGGAACGAAACCTCAATGATCCCCGCGTTCGCGAAGGGATCAAAGAGATCGCCCAGATGGATGGCGCGATCATCGTCTCACCAGACGGCACGGTAGAGGCTACCTGCCGTTACTTGGATTGTTCGGCAGCCGACGTCACTCTTTCCAAGGGGCTTGGCGCACGACACTGGGCTGCCGCGGCGATCAGTTGTGCCACCAATGCCGTGGCCATCACGGTCAGCCAGAGCAACGGCACTGTCCGCATATTCCAGAACGGCGAGACCGTGCTTCGAATTGAACCCTATTCGCGGCGTCCCATGGTCTGGCGCGACCTCGATGACGGTCCGCTGCCAGACAATTCGTAAAACAGAATTCGGCTATTCGATCGGCCGCATCAGGGAAAGCTCGATGTCGTAACGCCGGTAGATGTCGTTCGGCTTGGCCAGCGGCGCAAGACGAATCTGGAAATTGCTTGCTGGCTGGTTGTTGTAATGCACCGCCTCGTAAACGACTAGGCCCGGATCATTTACCAGTCGCCGAGTCAGATGAAAGCGAGTGGTCAGCAGCCCGATCAACGGTCTGGGATCCCCCGTCGTGCCGATGAAGGTAATCTGCTGTAGCTTCTGCTCGGCATTGAAGTAGTAGGTCAAAGATCCAGCCAGATCGTGCTGGGCCGTCCCCGTGACCAGCGGTACGCGGTAACCTTCCAATTGAAGCTGAGCCAGCCCCGTCGATACGGCCGGCCAGTGGGCCACGATCCATTCGGGCGTGATTTTGAAATCAAAAACACTGCTGGCGTCTTGTACCCGCACGCCCGAACGCCGTGCGACCGTGGCACCAAGCACTCCAGGGCCGGCAAGGTTTGCCGCGATTTCGCTCCCCGCGACCGCCTCGTAGCTTGCGATCTGCGCCGCGCCTGCTTGCGGCTCAGCGGCGGTTGCCTGAGACGACGTCTTGCCACAATCAAAGAAGTGGAAATAGGCCATCGGCCCGGCGACCGCCCCGGTTACCGCAAGTCCCATCAACAGAATTGCATATTTCTTCACCATCAGAATGAGCATCGGCACAACAAGAGCGTAAGCTTGCTACGCGATGGGGCCGGATAGAACAGACTGCCGGATGCAAATGTCGGGATCGCTCCGCAGATCCGTCATGTCCGATAAAGACGTCGCTGGGAGACTTTCGGCGGAGTCAGGAGACCCGCGCCGAACAGGTGGCGGGGTCAGGAGACCCGCGCCAAACAGGTATTCTCGCTAAACAGGGTCAGGTGCTGGACTGCTTCTGTGTCTTTTCGACCGGTTTGGTGTCGGCGTCCTTCTTGGTATTCTCGGTCGCTTCCGTGTTATTAGGCGAGTCGTCGACGACAGCGATTCCCTGGTTGATGAACTGCTCGACAGCCTCGACGCTTTGACCACCAACCAGCACACGACGGATCCAACCGCGCGGAGTCTTTCGATACATGACCAATTCGGGGATCGGCCCATTGCCAATCAACTGACGGGATAACTCGCCTTCCTGATCTGGGTTGACGGTGGCGAAGGCAACTCGGGAAAGGATGCCTCGCTCGCGAATCTGCGGCATGACTTTTCTTTTCATGACTTGGCACGCTGGGCACCACTCGGTGCTAACCATTACCAGCATTGGCTTTCCGGTCTTCACGGTCACCTGATGGGCCTCTGTGTAACTTTCGCCGTCCGATGCGCCGGCAGCGACACTGCATAGTGCTATCATTACAAGGCTGTTCACAAGTCGTCTCCTTAAAATGGGTTAAGAACCTATTCGGAAAGCCGAAATCCAGAATCAATGCCCATCATTAAGGGGGGTCTTAGATGGGTTCTAAGTAGAAATCGTATCTTCTCAACGATTCTTTACGGCGGGACTATTGGCCCGTAGTTTAACTGACTTCCCTGAAGGTTCAAGGGGGCTGCGGAAACTTTGGGGCAAAAATAATTTAGGCAATTCCATTACCCCTCTGCCATACGGCATCTTAGCGGGTGGTTGAAAAACTCGGCTCTTCCGGCTCTAACTGCGGAACGCGAATAATTGTCTACTTCCGCACTCATAACCGGAAGAGCCAAAAACTTCCATGACACGGTGGTTGAGTCTTCCTACAGGCAGCCGATATAATCACAATGGTTGCATTGCCGTCAGGATGGCAGCCCTAGGTAGAGCGGAATTCATTCCGTTTCCCAGAGATAACGGAATAAATTCCGTTCTACTGAGTGTGGACCTTGCAGTTCTCCTGACGTTGCCGTGGAGAGTCTATGAAACTTCGCGTAGGTATAATTGGGCTGGGTGATTCCTGGCAACATCGCCATGCTCCGGCCTTGCGGATGCTCTCTGACCGGTTTGAGCTGCGAGCCGTCTGCGACCAGGTGGCGCATCGAGCGCATCAAGTGGCGGGCGAGTTTGGTGCTACCGCAGTCGACGGCTTCCGTGTACTCACCCGGCGCGAGGATGTGGACGTGGTTCTGATTTTGGCTCCGCAATGGTACGGTGCCCTGCCGGTTTTGGCTGCGTGTGAGGCTGGCAAGGCGGTCTATTGCGCGAGCGGCATGGATCTCAGCGTAGAGGATGCGGCTCGGATCAAAAAACGGGTTGAAGAGGCGGGAATTGCTTTCATGGCCGAGTTCCCGCGACGTTATGCTCCAGCCACTTTGCGGCTGAAGGAACTGATTGCCACACAGCTAGGCAATCCGCGACTGCTCTTTTGCCACCAGCGGTCGGTTGCCGACACGCCCGGTAATCAGTCAACGCATCGCTGGCCACGCCCCCCGGGCAGCCGCTCCCTCGTCGAACTGGTCGATTGGTGCCGGTACGTTGTCGATTGCGAAGCATCCGGTGTCTCGGGGATTACGCATCCTAGTACCTGCAAGCATGGGGAAGAAGATTATCAGATGATGAGTCTCGACTTCTCGGATTCCAAATGCCCAGGAAGCGGAACAGTCGCCCAGATTAGTTGCGGTCGCTATATTCCGTCGCATTGGCAGGAAGCAATTACCTATCGCCCACTGCCAGCCCTACAGGTATCCTGCGAACGGGGAATCGCTTTTGTCGATCTTCCAGCCACGTTGGTCTGGTTCGACGAGGCTGGCCGCCACCAGGAGTCGCTAGAAAGCGAGCGGCCGGTGGGTGAGCTGCTTCTCACGCAGTTCCATCGCTCGGTGACCAGCCTGGTCCGAAAAACCAACGATCTGGACGATTCTTACAAGGCCCTGATGATTGTGGAGCAGGCCCGACGGTCCCAGCAAGAAGGCCGGAGGATCGTGCTGGAACCGTCCTGCTAGGCACGGGGAGGCAATGTGGTAGAATGGTGGTCGTGCGAGGCTGGGTAGGTTCCAGACTCACCGTAAAAGGGGAAATGTTGGATGAAAAAGTAAGGAAGCCCAACACCCCGTTGTTATTCATGGTCTTGCAGGCCTTAGTAACCAACAGGATGTATCGCGGGAATCACCGGACGAGTGCCACGCACTCGGGCGGCCCTCAGAAAGCCACTTGAATGCGAAAAACGTCCATTCCGCAGTCGCCCCATGCGCCCCTTCGCTGCCTCCTAGTTTCCCCCGAGTTCCCCAAGAACTCGTTCTGGAACTGGACCAGTGTCTGCGAGAGCCGCGGTCAGAAAACCATGGGCTTGCCCCTAGGCCTTCTCACGTTGGCCGCCGTCTTGCCGCAGGAATGGCATTTTCAACTTGCGGATCTTAACACGAAAAAACTAAGGGACAGCGATATTCAGCGTGCCGACGTCATCTGCGTGGGCGGAATGACCACGCAACAGGACGGCATTCTGAATATTATTCGCATGGCACGAAAGCATGGCAAGTTCGTGGTCGTCGGTGGAACGGACCCAACGAGTCAGCCGACGATCTACCAGGATGCCAATGCCCTCGTGCTCGGTGAAGCCGAAACCAATGTTCCCATCTGGCTGACGGCATGGGAACAGGGCAGTCCGGAAGGAGTCTTTCAAGGCGGTGGCGCGCCAGACCTCACCGTATCACCTATTCCGCGGTACGACCTGGCCCGGCTGAAAGATTACCTTTACGTGAGTACTCAGTCTTCTCGCGGTTGTCCCTACCACTGCGAGTTTTGCTCGGTCACCGAGCTTTTCGGGCACATACCCCGCACGAAAACACCCGAGCAGGTATGCCGGGAACTCGGAACCCTATTCGATCTCGGTTACCGGGGATGGGTGGACTTCGTGGACGACAATTTCATCGGCAACAAGACGAACGTGAAGCGGTTGATGCCGGTGCTCGTCGATTGGTGCAAACGACGCAACTATCCCTTTTTCTTCTCCACGGAAGTATCGCTCAATCTGGCTGAGGAGTCCGAGTTGATGGATCAGATGGCGGCGGCCGACTTCCGTTATCTGTTCACGGGAATCGAGTCTTCGGACGAGAAGGTACTACTTGCGACGCAGAAGCCGATCAACACCCACCATCCCATCAAGCAACGAATCAGGCGCATCCAGGAACACGGATTGCTCGTCACCGCCGGATTCGTCTTGGGATTCGACAACGAGGCGGAGAACGCGGCCGATTCCATTCTTGCCTGCGTGAAAGAGAACGCATTACCAGTGGCCATGGTATCGTTGCTCACGGCCGCGCCGCTCGCGCAACTGACGCGCCGATTGGCTGCGGAAGGCCGACTGATGGATCTTGCAGGCAACCTGATCGGGTCCGACCAAACATTTGAAATGCGCACCGCTCAGTGCGCCGATTCAATCCTGGACCAGACGGCGAGCGGACTAAATTTTGCGACCACGCGAGACCGCAAGACGATCTTGAAAGACCAGATTCGCATCATCGACACGCTTTATGATCCGGCAAACTTCATGGCGCGAGCGGTCGAAGCGGTAGCAAGGATCCCTCACCTGCCGAAGCACAAACCTGGTTGGGTCGAGAGCTGGGCCGATCTTAAGGGATTTGTCCGCCTGGTCATCGCGATGAGCCTTCAGCCGGATGTGCGCAGGCATTTCTGGCGATTCCTCAGCCAGAGTTGGAAGCTTGGGCCAGACAAGTTCGCGTTGGCTGCGGCACTGGCCTCCATCTACCGACACTTCATGGAAATGCGGGCTCGGTTGGTCGGAATCCTCCAGCGGCGATATGACTGCGAGCCCGAGAGTCAACTGCTTGCGGTAAACGACTCGCAGAGGAACGAGGATTCGACCCTTGAGATCGGAACACGCTGTTAATCAATTGAGATCTTTGGAATCAGGAGTTCAGTTATGAAAACAAGGATTATTACCGACGAAGCAACAACCAGGCGAGCGTTTCTCGGCGGCGCGGCAGCCCTCGCGGCCTGTGCCATCGTGCCGGGGCGCGTGCTGGCAGGGGATACGCCACGGGTGGCCGCTGCCGCGTCAGGCAAGCCCAACTCCGTCTTCAACGGGGTGCGCATCGGGTGCATTACTTACAGCTACCGCGGTGGCGTCAACTCCGCGGAAGATACTCTCAAGGCCCTTATTCAGGATGGGCTAAGCGAAGTGGAGCTGATGGGTGGCCCGATACAGGCGTATGCTGGCTTGGGCGGTGGGGGTGCCCGCGGTCGCAAAGGTGGTTCCGCGGAGCAGACGGCAAAGCCGACCGACGCCCACCAGGCGCAACTTGCCAAGTGCCAGGAGCTACGCAAGATGTACAACGACGCGGGCGTTAACATCCACATCCAGAAGATCGGCTTTGGCAAGTCGGATGAGGAGATTGACTTCAATTTCCAGGTGGCCAAGGCGCTGGGATGCAAGGGCATCACCACCGAGCGTTCGGAGGCACTGGCCAAAAAGCTTGCGCCCTTTGCCGACAAGCATAAGATCTGGGTTGCTTTCCACAACCACACGAACAACTACCCCGTGATGGATAAGATCGACCCCATCCTATCTTATGGCGAGTACATCGGCTTCAACTTCGATGTCGGCCATTATTTTGCCGGCACCAAGGGACGGTCTCCAATTCCCGTGATTGAGAAATACCACGACCGCATCGTCAGCCTTCATCTGAAGGACAGGACCGCGGAAGGCGAGAACCTGCCATGGGGCCAAGGAAAGACGCCGATCAAGGAAATTCTCCAGTTGATGAGGAAGGAGAAGTGGACGTTCCCGGCCGACATCGAGCTTGAGTATAACATTCCACGAGGCTCGGACTCCGTGGCGGAAGTGGCCAAGTGCGTTCGGTACTGCAAGGATGCGCTCACCTGAGAGGTGATTGACGAATTCTGTCCGGCAGTCCAGAATGGAGGGGCTATCGACATTAAAGATCGGCGAATCAGTAACTGTCGTGTTTCGCGCACTCGCCGTGCGGGGCGGACCGCGCACGGAATGTGCCTGCTGCTTTTCTTGCGATACTTTTGATTCGCCGATCCTAGGGATGAAAGGCGCTCAAGAAGTCGTCCGTCGTATGCAGGCGTGGATTGAAACGAAACGAAACGAAACGAACTGAAGCGAAATAAAACATGAACTCGATCGAAAAGCACGACCCAGACGTCTGGGCAGCCATCGCCGCGGAAATCCAGCGTCAAAGCGACGGTCTGGTGATGATCGCCAGCGAAAACTACACCAGCCTCGCCGTCATGCAGTGCATGGGAAGCGTGCTGACCAATAAATACGCCGAAGGCTACCCAGGGCACCGCTATTATGGTGGGTGCGAATATGTTGACGTAGTCGAAGATCTCGCTCGGAACCGGGCCAAGAAAATCTTCGGTGCCGATCACGCCAACGTCCAGCCGCACTCCGGTGCCCAGGCCAATGCGGCCGTCTACTTTGCCATTCTCAACCCAGGCGATGTCGTGCTGGGCCTCGATCTGGCACACGGCGGGCATCTGACCCACGGCATGAAGCTCAACAGCTCGGGCAAGCTTTACAAGTTCTATAGCTACGGTGTCCGGCCGGATACCCACCGGATTGACTTTGACCAGCTTGCCGCTTTAGCCAAGGAGCACAAGCCTAAGCTGATTGTGGCCGGGGCGAGTGCCTATCCTCGTGAGATCCCCCACGCCACATTTGCCGAGATCGCCCAAAGTGTCGGCGCGAAGCTGATGGTCGATATGGCCCACTATGCCGGCCTGGTCGCCGCTGGATTGCATAACGATCCGGTGCCGGTCTCCGATTTTGTGACCACCACCACCCACAAGACGCTCCGCGGTCCGCGTGGCGGCATGATTCTTTGCAAAGAGGCCTATGCTAAAGACATCGATCGCTCGGTCTTCCCCGGCATCCAAGGCGGGCCTCTGATGCATGTGATCGCCGGCAAGGCGGTCTGCTTCGGCGAGGCCCTCTCGCCAGCCTATAAGGTGTACATTCAACAGGTCGTCGATAATGCCAAAACCTTAGCCGAGGTGTTCGCGGCTGGCGGTGTGCGTTTGGTGAGCGGCGGGACCGACAACCACCTTATGCTGGCCGACGTCACGCCCCTAGGTCTCTCCGGCGGGCAGGCTGAAAAGGCACTGGGCCACAGCGGCATCACGGTGAATAAGAACATGATTCCCTTCGACCAGCGGAAACCGATGGACCCCTCCGGGATTCGCATCGGTACGCCGGCAATCACCAGCCGCGGAATGGGTTGTGGCGAGATGCGCACCATCGGCGGTTGGATCCTCGAAGCCCTTCGCGGACATGACCAGCCAGCCGTGTTGGATCGCATCCGCGGCAACGTCCGCGAGTTGTGCAAGCAGTTCCTGGTGCCCGTGGATAGAAACTAATTCCCCTCACCCCTGCCCCTCTCCCGAAAGGGGCGAGGGGAGTATGAAACCATGCCCTCAAGTAAAATTCTGATCGCCGACGATAACCAGCCGAACGTTGAGTTGTTGGAGGCCTATCTAGTCGAGGTCGATTGTGAGATCGCCGTTGCGGCTGATGGGCACGAGACGTTGGAGAAGGTGGCCGAATTCAAACCCGATCTGATCCTGCTGGACATCATGATGCCCAAACTCAGCGGGTTTGAAGTCTGCCGCCTCCTGCGCAAGAACCCCGAGACCCGCCACATCATGGTCCTCATGGTCACCGCCCTGGGCGAACCGGGCGACATCGAGCGGGCCGTGGCCTGCGGTTGCAATGACTTCCTCCGCAAGCCAATCAACAAGTTTGAGCTGCTCAAGCGGGTGGAAAATCTCTTGAACCTGCGGCACGTGACCGACGAGTTGGAACGCTTGCGTCGCTATATCGACGAGATGGAGGGTGATCGGCCGCGGCGAAAGCCCGTGGTGTAGAACGAGAAATCCGAAATCCCCACACCATCAACTGATAACTCCCCATGCACGAACCTTCCTGGATCCCCGATTCCTGGCGTAGCAAGCCGATGGAGCAACGGGTCGCCTATTCGGATTCCGATGCCCTGCGAAGCGCGATCACGGAACTGGCCAAGCTGCCGCCGCTCGTGACAAGCTGGGAAGTCGAAGCCCTCAAGCAACAGCTTGCCGAGGCATCGCGCGGCGAACGGTTCCTGCTCCAGGGAGGCGACTGTTCCGAGAGTTTTGACGATTGTCAGGCGTCGATCATCGCCAGTAACCTCAAAGTGCTGCTGAAGATGAGCTTCGTGCTCATCTATGGCTGCCGCAAGCAGGTGATCCGCGTAGGGCGTTTTGCGGGGCAATATGCCAAGCCCCGCTCGGCCGAGACCGAAACCCGCGATGGCATCACACTGCCGAGTTACCGCGGCCCCTTGACCAATCGGCCCGGATTCACTGCGGAGGAGCGGACTCCACAACCGGCCTATCTCCTGGAAGGCTATCACCGCTCCGCGCTCACGATCAACTTCATTCGCGGGCTGGTCGATGGCGGTTTTGCCGACTTGCACCATCCCGAGTTCTGGAATGTCGATTTTTTCCACCATGCGGCTGCTGCTGCCGACGACTATCGCCAGATCATCGACTCGATCGGTGCGGCAATCCACTTCATGGAGACCGTAGCCGGCCGGCGGCTGGACGAATTAACCCGTGTCGATTTTTTTACCAGCCACGAGGGCCTGCACTTGGAATATGAACAGGCTCAGACGCGGCAAGTCCCCCGCCGGCCCGACAAATGGTATAACCTCTGCACCCACTTTCCCTGGATCGGTGACCGCACTCGACGACTGGACGGTGCCCACATCGAATACTTCCGCGGGATTGCCAATCCCGTCGGGGTGAAGGTTGGCCCGTCGATGACGCCTGAGCAGCTCCTCGATCTGATTGAAATCCTCAATCCGCACGACGAGCCAGGCCGCCTGACGCTCATCCATCGCTTCGGTGTGAAGCGGATTGCGGAGTGCCTGCCGCAGTTGATCGAAGCAGTACTCCGCGCCGGCCGGCACGTTACCTGGTGCTGTGATCCGATGCACGGCAATACGCTCGTCACGCAGTCAGGCGTGAAAACCCGCTCCTTTGACGAAATTCTCGACGAACTCAACCAGGCATTGGACATCCACCAGGGGCTTGGATCAATCCTTGGGGGGGTACATGTCGAGTTGACCGGCGAAGACGTGACGGAGTGCATTGGCGGTGCTCGAGGTCTGTGTGAGGCCGACCTCGGACGGGCCTACTCCAGTGAGGTTGACCCGCGCCTAAACTACGAGCAGGCCCTGGAAATGGCCTTTGCCATCGCCCGGCGCATGAGCCGCGGTTGGCGGTGAGAGGCAAAATACGAAACTCGAATATTGAAATCCGAAACAAATTCAGAACTCAAATAAGGAATAATCCAAACAGTTAGGAACCGCGGGGTTTGGCTATTGGTTTATTGTTTCAATTTTTAGGCTCTTCCGGTTCTGGTGCGGAATGCGAATAATCCGGGTTAGGACCGG
>JANXQG010000288.1 GCA_025356915.1 Planctomycetota bacterium
CGATCGCATGTTAGTGCGGATGGTCGCCGAGCGGCGCATGCCGATCTTCGGCATTGGCTGCGGAATGCAGCTTCTGAATATCTCTCAGGGTGGCAATCTGTTCCTGCATCTTCCCGAGGATCTGCCCAAGGCCCTGCCGCACCTTGACGCCACCGATCCCAATCATCGTCACGCCCTAGTTGTGGAAATGGGCACGATCATGGAGCGAGTCTTTGGCGAGGGCGAAATTCGCGTCAATAGCATGCACCACATGGCTATCGACGAAGTAGCCGCTGGTTTCATGGTTACCGCCCGCTGCCCCGATGGAGTCATTGAGGCGATCGAAAGCACGATGGAAGACTGGTTTGCCATGGGTACCCAGTTCCATCCAGAAAGCGGTTCGGCCTCGGCGCTTGACCTGAGGATCTTTGAGGAGTTTGTGGTCGGCGCGATGGCCCACTCCCCTTCGATGGGGATGGTAGCTTAACGTCTGGAAATCGTTTTTCTTATGGGAGAGGGCCGAGTTCTTGGTATCGGTAGGCATGGAGGCCACGGCCGGAACCATCTCGGGCAAGTAAGTACAACGGGCAAGGATGTCTGTCAAATCGGACGCCAGCTCGGCCCTCTCTTCTATCCCGGATTATTCATAAATTGTAGGGTCCGTGGAGCGAACCCCTAGGGAAATGGTGGGGTACGCACGGAATCCAACGAACGTGAACATTTTTCCCTGGAGTAAACCGGTTCGCGCAACGCACCACTGCGATTGAGTTTCCATGCTCCACCCACCCTACGATGAATAATCCGGGCTATTGGCCTGGGTCCTTCGCGCATTCCGTTACCACCGTTGTATCACTTGCCTTGCCACCCTATTTCCTTATCAAAGCGACTGCCGACAAGATGAATCGATTTGCAAATCTCGGTTGTTAGGGAAGACTTTTAGGAGTAGGGTGCGCGGAGCGAACTGCCCGGCAAATGCTGGGTTGCGCACGAAGACGAGACTCTGAAATCATTTACCGCTGTTACAGATCAGTTCGCGTAACGCACCGTTCGATGACAGCAGGTGGCAAGGTTATGAATCAGGGCCAAGTTCCTGGCGTGAGGCTTTGTCTAGCTTGCCTAATTAACGGTAACGGAATAGATTTTCTGCTTGCGCCATCTTCCGTAAATTAACAGGAATCCGGAACTCCCCCACCCGATATAGTTCAGACGCCAATGGAACTCACGACACCCCACTTCCTGTTGAACTCCCACATTGACCGCAACCAAGGTAGCGGTCAGTGGCAGTTCGTGCTGCGGACCCAAGATGGAACGCAGCGGTTTGAGGCCAAGGATTCCGAGCCTGACCTTTGCGGCGAACGACTTGACCTGCTAACGGTCGTCCGGGCATTGGAATCGCTCGACCAGCCGTCTCGAGTGACGCTGGTCGAATGCAGCGATTACGTCTGGAAGGGGGTTTGCTACGGTCTGCCGGAATGGCGAACCAATGGCTGGCGATGGGAATTTTTCGGGCAGATGGTGCCCGTGAAGAACTCAGACTTGTGGCAACGACTCGATCGGGCACTGCGGTTCCACGATGTGGAGTGCCGGCGACAGCGTTTCGATCGGGCAAACCATCCACAAAAGAGTGTAAATAAGCCTCACTGGAATGCGAAATTAGCGTGGGGGCTTCGCAAAAGGATTTTTGATTGGCTAAAATGTGCAGCCAATTTTACAAAGAGAAATATGTGCGTACGAGCGTTGTGTTGGAAGGTATCCACCGAATGAAAACCACGATTCACGAACCTTACGCATTTCCTCACCTGTTGACCGAGTACGACATGTACTTGCTCAACGAAGGGCGGCACTGGCAGAGCTATAACCGCCTGGGTGCCCACTTGCGTTCGATCGATGGTGTCGAGGGCGTCAATTTTGCCGTCTGGGCACCCAACGCCTCGGGCGTGAGCATCGTCGGCGACTTTAATCATTGGGACAACCGTCGGCACCCGCTGCGAAAGCATATCCCCAGCGGCTTCTGGGAACTGTTCATCCCTGGTCTCTGTGAAGGTACGCTCTATAAATACCAGATCCGGCACCAAGACGAGGTTTTCGAGAAGTCCGATCCCTACGGCTTCGCCGCCGAAGTGCCTCCGCGCACGGCTTCGAGGGTCGTCGATCTCGATCGCTACCATTGGCACGATTCCAACTGGGTCAGCGAACGCTGCAAGACGAACTGGCATGAGCAGCCGGTCTCCTGTTATGAAGTCCACCTCGGCAGTTGGAAACGGCCGGGCGACGATTCGTCGCGATGGCTCACCTATCGCGAGCTGGCCCACCAGCTTGTCGATTACTGTAAGGAGATGAACTACACGCACATCGAGCTGCTGCCGGTGAGTGAGCACCCTCTCACGGCCAGTTGGGGTTATCAGATCGTCGGTTACTATGCGGCCACAAGCCGCTACGGCACGCCGCACGACCTGATGTATTTCATCGATTTGTGTCACCAAAACGACCTCGGCGTGATCCTCGATTGGGTTCCCGCCCACTTCCCCCGTGACGGCCACGGTCTGCGGCAGTTCGATGGCACGGCATTGTATGAACATGCCGATCCCCGTCGTGTCGAGCATCGCGACTGGGGTACGTTGATCTTCAACTACGGCCGTCACGAAGTCTGTAACTTCCTCATCTCCAACGCCTTGTTCTGGCTCGATAAGTACCACATCGACGGCCTGCGGGTGGACGCCGTGGCCTCGATGCTCTATCTGGATTACAGCCGCAAACCGGGCGACTGGCTACCCAACGAATTTGGTGGACGCGAGAACCTGCAAGCGATCAGTTTTCTCAAGGAGCTGAACGAACAGACGCACCTGCAATTCCCAGGCGTCATCATGATCGCCGAGGAATCGACCGCCTGGCC
>JANXQG010000306.1 GCA_025356915.1 Planctomycetota bacterium
CTTACGTAGTATCTGGAATTCGGTCCTCAATGCCTTGACAATTTCCAGCCAGACGGCCAAAATCGAGGTTTCCGCTGGCACATTGCACAATTCTCGGGCACCAACCATACCATGAGTACCGAAAAGAAAAGCCTTTTTGTAACGAACGACGGAAAGAACCTTATGTTCACGTTCGTTCTCGTCAGTTCGCTGTTTCTCCTCTGGGGATTCTGCAACGGCATGATTGACGTCATGGACAAGCATTTCCAGACCGAATTGAACTTGAGCAAGTCGCAGTCGGCATGGGTGCAATTTGCCCATTACCTTGGTTACTTCCTGATGGCCATGCCGGCTGGCTGGCTGGCGAGCAAGTTGGGCTATAAAGGCGGCATCATCGTGGGCCTGCTGATGGTTGCGGTGGGCGGATTTTGGTTTCTTCCCGCCACGTGGATCAACGCAATGACTCATCTGAATCCGCCCGTTGTATCACAAACTGCTGCATTCATTGCGTTTTTAGGCGGGGTTTGTACCATTGCGGCCGGACTCACGTTCCTGGAGACAATTGCGAACCCTTACACCACGGTACTTGGGCCGCAGTGTTATGCCGCCACGCGCATCAATCTGGCCCAATCCTGCAATGGCATTGGCTGGATTTTTGGGCCGATCGTTGGCAGCATGTTCTTCTACGGAAAAGACGATGCCGGCAATAGCATCGGTAGCGAGACACTTTATGTGCCCTACGTGATCGTCGCGGGAGTCGTCCTCTTGCTCTCGGTGGTATTCTATTTTGCCAAGGTTCCGGACATTCGAGCGGAAGACGACTATCATCTGGATGACTCCACTCCCAACGTCTCTCATTCGATTTGGACTCATCCGCACTTCGTCATGGCAGTTGTCGCACAGTTCTTCTACGTGGCCGCCCAGGCCGGCATCTTCAGCTTTTTCATCAATTACATGACGATGGAGGTGCCTCCGATACCAGCCTCGTTGAACTCAAACATGACAAAGGTAGCAGACAGTTCGCCAGGTTTCATCAAGAGTTGGCTCACGGGTTGGATTGAAACACAGACGGCTTTTGCCCCGGGCGACATCAAGGATGTTCCGGCGTTTGCGGCCAAGCTGCGCGAGAAAGCCGATCCCGTGTCCGCCTTCTTGGTCAGCAAGATGTCGAAGGAGACTGTCCAGGCTATCGATGATTCCAAGGAGTCTTCCACGAATCTCCGATCCCTGCAATCGGCTTTGTTGCAGGACTTGAACGATATTGTGAAAAAACAAGCTATCTACAATCCCAAGGATGATCCCACGCGATTAGCGGGAATTCCATTGTCGGAGCGAAGTCAGAAACTTGCTCGCAGTCAAGAGCAGCTCAAGATTGAAGGCAAAAAGCTTCAAAGTGAAGACCACAATCGATTCAACCGCATGATCTTAGAAGATACCTATCCTAAGTTGGTTCCTTTTGCTGATAATGTTCTGAGTATCAGCGACAAGGGTGCGTCAAATCTCGCTTCCTTGGGATTTATATGCTTTCTGATCGGCCGATTCACCGGGGCCGGGTTCTTAAAGAAGTATTCCCCCCACAATATTCTAGGGCTTTATGCTTTGCTCAACATTGCGGTCTGCTTCTTGATTTTCTGCAAGCTCGGTTGGTTGTCGATGGTCTGCGTCTTCCTGAGCTACTTTTTCATGTCGATCATGTTCCCGACGATCTTTGCCCTGGGCATTTTCGGTTTGGGCGATCGGGCCAAGAAGGCATCGGCTTACATCGTCATGGCAATCATGGGCGGGGCGATCCTACCCAAGCTGATGGGTTACGTCGCCGACCAATACGATATGTCCCGGTCCTTTATCGTACCGATGGTTTGCTTCGGCATCGTGGCCCTTTACGGCTTCCTTTGGCCGAAGCTTGCCAATGCCGAGTCAATGCACGTGGTGGGCGATGTGAAGAGACATTGATGATGGCGAATTTTGGAGAAAGCACAATCGTGTGCGGACGATGTCGCAGGGTTGATGGCGACGTTGTGGTTGGGTATCGCCAATTACCTGCCCGGTAGCACTTGACTGAGGATTTTATCGGTTGAAGAACCCATGACCGTGCCAATGAATCAAATCCCTGGTGGTGGGCTGCAATGGACGGCCCAGACCGTCAAAGACCAGGATCACTGGACGGTTATTGACCGGCAAAGATATCGCCCACGCGGCAACGAAAGCCGGGGAGGACATCCTCGGCGGTCAGTTCCTCGTTTTCCGTTAGCGTGACGATGCTTCCATCGGAGTGATACACGCTCACCGTTCGCAGCAATGGGTTGACGATCCAAATTAGCTGCGCGCCACCCGTAAGCCAGGCATTCGCCTTTTCGTTCACTTCGCGATACGTGTCGCCAGGCGAAACGACCTCCACGGCCAAATCAGGTGCGCCGGGCCAGAATGCGTCCTCAGGCAGGTCGAGCGGAATGTGTTCATTGCGGATAAAAGCGATGTCCGGGGCACGCACGGTGTCGGGGTCACGGCTAAGAAGAAAACCCGTTTCGGCTAGAAGGGCTTCTCCACACGGATTTCGATCGAGGTAGGTTGCGATAAGCCGATAGAGCCGGCCACCAACCTTGCCATGTCGCCAACCGGCAGGTGACATTTGATGTAGTTCTCCCGAAAGCAATTCGTACCGAAAGCCGTCGCTCGGCATGTGCAAAAGCTGTTCGGCTGTGAATAGGGTTATCGTACTCATGGCAAACCTCCATCCGTATTTTTTGACTGCGACGGGCGGCGGGGTTACCGCTAGAGTATCGTCCCTTTCAGCTCTTCCAGGAGCCGCATGCCGGAGCCGATCTCCTGCTTCTGCCGCTCGGGATCTTGCGGAATCTCTCGTTCGATTGTCAAGGGACCGTCGTAGCCGATCTCCTTGAGCGTCCGGAGGAACCGCTCCATGCCTACGTCGCCTTGGCCCAAGGGCACCTCGGTGCCCCACTCTTCGCCGGGTCGCTCCGCCCACTTGGCGTCTTTGCAGTGTACGCTCCGCACGTAACGGCCGACTTTCTTCAAGGCATCGATCGGATCGCCGGAGCCGTAAAGAATCATGTTCGCCGGATCGAAGTTGACAAACAAATTGCCGCAGCCGGTATCGGCCAAGAACTTCAATAACGTATCGGCCGACTCCTGACCGGTTTCGAGATGGACGCGCTGGTTCTGCGTTTGGCAGTGGTTGCAAAGATCGCGGGTCACGGCAAGCACCTCCCCATGGATCGGGTCCGAGGCGTCGTGCGGCACGAAGCCTAGGTGCAGACCGACGACATCCACGCCCAGCAGACGGGTGAAGTCGGCAATCTCTTTCATTTCCTTCACGCGAGCTGCGCGGGTTTCGGGCGGAACCAAGCCGACCGTCCGCTTGACCGTGGGAATATCAGCATAGCTCTCGCCATCAAAACCACCGAAAACAACGGTGATCTTCATGCCCAGGTCCGTCACGTGGGCAAGGAATTCACGGGCACGCTGCGGAGTGCGGCTCGTGGTGCGCGGGGCATGAAGCTGGATCGTCGGCACGCCCAACTCGTGGGCCACGCTAAGATGAACGCCGAAACCAGCATCGACGCTGGCAAAAACTCCGAGAGGCCAACGGGACATGAAAGGCTCCTTACAGTTCGTCGGGCGTTTTGTCGCTTTTGACGTCAAACCAGTCCTTATCGAAATCAACCCGTGTCTCCAGCTTCACCGCCTTGGCGGCGGCGACTGTGAGCACTGTGGTGTAGAGACCGGCTGCGGCATCGCAAAGGGGTTTTGGGCTCCCCTTGTTGTCCGCCGGCGGCTTGCAGCAGAATGCCCAATGCTCCAACTCCGTGGCAAAGCCCGCATCAGCTCCCTGCAAGGCCAATCGGCCGAGGGCTTCCGACTCTTCATCGGCCTTGCCATCCTTGGGCACCGCGATTGTGGGCACGCCCTTGGAATCTTTCTTTTCGACCACGCGCACGTTCTTGTCAACGTCTAACGTACGGAAGAGCATCGCCTTCTGCTCGTTCTCCAAAACGAGCGACCCTAGCCGGCCCAGAACCGTTTCGCCGTAGCCGTCGAATTCGTTGCCGATGATCAGGTCGAACTGCACGGCGATCTTTTTGCGGGCCTTGGGCGGGATATTCTTGTCATCGACATACCCCTGGATGGCATACTCAAAGACACAATGGACATGGTCGTCGATGTCGCCTGCGGCATCGCGGAGGATCTGGCTGCCGCTGCCAGCCACGCTGAGCGGATAAGGCCGCTCGGAATCGCGGTTGGGCGTGGCAGCGACGAACATTGCGGCCGCCTCGAAAAGCTGGCTGCCAAGTTCCGCCAACAGG
This sequence comes from Planctomycetota bacterium, assembly GCA_025356915.1. GTDB lineage: Bacteria > Planctomycetota > Planctomycetia > Pirellulales > Thermoguttaceae > JANXQG01. The sequence goes on from JANXQG010000306.1 coordinate 4,305, forward strand.
CCGCCACTATATTTCTCGTAAAGCTGCCAGCGGACCAACTCCAACGGGTTGCTATAGCCAGCGAACTTCAGGGCGGCCTCTTCCTTGGGGACATTCTGCCACCAATCAATCTTGAATTCGTCGGGCTTCTTGGCTTTCTTTTTGTCTTCTTTTTTGGCGGCTTCACCTTTCGCGGGCTTATTCTCAGGCTTCAAGACATGCCACTGGGAACGAATGTAATGCACATCGTCCAAAAGATTAAGGCGGACCATTTCCAGAGCGTGATCGTAGATCCAGTTGTAGCACCGCTGCTGGCCAACGGCCAGGATGAGATTCTTCTGGGCCGCCTTGTTTGCGACCTTTTTGGCATCGGCAACGGTCAAGGCCATCGGTGTTTCGACGAAGACATGCAGCCCGGCCTCCAGTGCCGCCAACGCTGCGGGGGCGTGCAGGTGCGAGGGCAGTGCGATGATCACGGCGTTGAGGTTGTCGTGCTCGGCACTCTTGAGCAGCTCTTCGTACGAAGCATGGAAAACGACATCTTTCCTCATCTCTTCGGCGGTAGTCCAGCCCTTGCTCTTATAGACCGACATCAAGGCTTCCGCCGCACGGTCCTGATTCGACGGACGGAGGTCGGCAACCGACTTCACCACAATATAATCCGGGTTGATTGCCGACAACAAACGCAGACCCTGTTGGCCCGTACCAAGGATACCCACAATCAGTGGTCCATCCTTTGGCTTCCCGTACTTGAAGTGCTCCGCTTCCAGGCCATGCCGAGGCGAAAGCCCATCATGCAGGGCCTTTGTGACCAGGTTGCGGCGGATCAGCTTGCTGCCGACGGCACTGTGAAAATTTTCCACGCCGGATACTTTGTCGCTGGCACGCAGATACATGGATGGTTCTCCTAGTAGTAGGTCAGGCTTTCCAGCCTGACAGAACTGACAAGTCAGGCTAGAAAGCCCGACCTACGTAGGCTCGATCTTCAGATCCCTTTCGGGGGTGTCGTCCTTTTCTGACTCAAACCACTCTGGCTTGAAGCGGATGGGCTGGCCTGTCCGCACGGCAAGATTGGTCGTTAAGGCAATGATCGCATCGGCCATGGCAACCTTCGGAGTGCAGCGAGGTTGGTTCTCCGGTGCGGGATGACGGATGCACCAAGCCCAATGCTCCAACTCTTCCACATAACCGCGGCTGACCGGGCCTCCGGCAGCACCGCCGGCCTTGCGAGCCGGTCCGCTGGCCTGGGTATCGAGCGACGGGCCTCCGCCTCCCCCAGAAACCTTGACGGTAGTTTCACCGTCGCCTTCGTCGCCGCTGCCGGTCAATAGCTTGAGATCTTGCTCCTTCTCCAAGGCAAGGGTGCCCTTGGTCCCGTAGACGAGTTCGCCGTAACCTAGGTACCCGTTGCCGTTGATCGAAGCGTACTGCACCGAAATCTTCTTGCGATGTGTTTTCTTGTCTTTTTCATCATATTCCGGCATGGGGAATTCAATGATGCAGCAGACATGGTCCTCGATGTCGCGGTCAGGGCCGAAGATCGGGCGGTTTGCAGCGGCCACAACCCGCAAGGGATGCGCGTGCGGATGTCCCTCCGGATAAAGAGCCGAGACGAAGATGCTGGCCGCGTCGAGTTGGTGACTGCCGAGTTCGGCCATCATGCCCGCTCCTGTTTGATCCCAGAGCCGCCAACGAATCAATTCTTCCAGCGGCGTGCAATCATAGACGACTTTACCGTTGGCATCCTTGACCGTCTTACCCTTGTAACCCAGGGCCTTGTCCATCTGGATCAATTGCCTATCGGCAACCTGGGCTTCGAGCTGGCCCAGTACCTTGAGCCAACCCTCGGTCTCGCTGCCGTAAGATTGCTGCAAGGCCCTGCGAGCCTTGACGATCTCGGCATCGAGTTTGATGGGCATATCCTCCTGCTTGGCACCGGGAGGCAGCGGCATCTTCCAGCTATCGTTGTACGGTGGCGGCAGATTACTGCGGTGCCATTGGGCGCGAATGGAGTGAACGTCGCCCAGCAGGCCGCGCTGGATCCAATCTTTAGCCTGCCAATACTTAACGTTGTAATGCCGCTGGTGACCGATCGCCAGGTAGAGCTTCTGCGCGTCGGCCACGCGGGTCATTTCCTTGCACTGGCCAACCGTTTGAGCCATGAGTTTCTCAGTGATCACATGCAGCCCCTGCTTCATGGCCGCGATCGCGATTTCGGCGTGCAAGTGCAGCGGCGTGGCGATGATGATCGCCTCAATGCCGTCTTTTTTGGCGTTTTCCAAAAGCTCCTGGTATGGCCCGTAAACCTTCACCCGCTTCTTGGCTTCTGTTTCAGTCTTCCAGCCGTAGATCGACATCAGGCCGGGACGAACCGGCAGCAGCGAAGGCTTGTTATCTTTGTTCGTCCAGTCGCCGTGAAAGGCACGGAACTGGTTGAAAGGGCGGATGTCGGCAATCGACTTGACCGCAATGAAATTAGGATTCAAGGCCCCGATCAAGACGCTACCTTCGTCGCCGGTGCCAATCACGCCAACACGAACCGGTGAACGGATCGCCTTGTTGTAACCAAAGTAGAATCCGCCCAGCCCGACGCCAGCCAGGGCACTGGCAGCCACACCCGCCTTGAGAAAATCGCGTCGCGATACGTCAGGGGAATTGCTCATGCTTTTCGTCCTTCGGTCGTGCTACCGTTGCAAAACCTGCAACAGAAAGGTTTGATCAAGAAGTTGTGGATGAAGAAGTCCAATCCAGTCCAGCGACCCAGCACGGTCGAGGCAATCACCAACAGGGCGATCATCTCCACAAAATCCTTGTTTACCAGCAACGCATGGCCTAACTGGGGTGGATCGAGCGGATAAACGCCCGGAAACGATGGCTGGCTCATGACCACGAAGAGCATGAACCCTGCCCCAGCCAGGGCTGCCGGACGGGTGAATAAACCGAGCATCAGGCACAAGCCGATGCCAAACAGCGACCAGGTCAGCAGGAAGGCCAACTGTTCGGTGCGTTTCCAGGATAAAGGATTGGCACTCGCGGCAAATGGTCCGGTTGCGGCATGATTCTCGGCCAAGGAACTGAAGTCGATCGCGACCGCCGCGCCGATCGCTTCCTTGGCCTTCTCCGCTGGTTTCTTCGCTTCTGCCACGACCGGTTTTTTTGCATCAGCTTTTGCGGCCGCTTCTTTGTCAGCCAGCTTTACGGCTTCCACTTCGCTCTTCCGGTCTTTCCTCAGCAGGTCGAGCAGATCGCCCTTCAATGCGTTTTCTCGCGAGTCCAGATCCGAGATCCAACCCTTGGCCTCTTTGCGAAGATCCTGCATCTCATCCCAACGCCGCTGTTTCTGGAACATCGTTCGGGGATCCGTCTCCCGTCCCTCCTCAAAACGCTTCAGCGACTCAAAATGGGCTTTGATTTTGTCGCCATTCTCTTTGACGAATTCGTTCAACCCACGGAGATGCCGTTCGTAGACTTTCTTGGCCTCGGCCTCCAGTCCCTGGTGAAGGCTATCCCCGGATGGCGGGGCCTCTTTACCAACCTTCGGGCGGTAAAAATCGACAAACCGTTGCCGAACGTCGTCCCACGACTTGGCCAATTTGAGCTGCTTCGTCGGTTTGTCTTCGGCATCTTTGCCGTCAACCTCGGCCAAATTGCCTTCCAACCGCTGGTGGCCGTCGATATCGGGCACCATGCCGTAGAAAATGCCAGCCATTGGCCCACGGGCACCGGTAAGGAACCCTTCGGTCTCGCCGACGAACTGGTCGGCATGCCGAATTTTCCAAATTCCTTCATACAAAAAATGCCAGCCCAATGCCAGTCGCAGGACGACCAGCATGGTGACGGTTAAGACGCTAATGGTGAATTTGTTGGTATTCAGGGGATACCTCCTTCACTCCAGGAATTTATTCGAAAGGCGGGCGGGAAACGGATGTCGTGTGGTAAAAAATCCGAATTCAGGCGGAATTGGGCGGCCGAACCGCGGTAGGCAAATGCCGACAACTCCCAACCAGTACTATTGTAATCGCTTTGTTGCCCACTTACTAGAGCGGCGAAAATATGGCTTGAACCTAATGCGCTGTGGGTGAAAATAGGATTCAATGTCCCATGCCGCACATACCGCCACCGCACTGCCCCATGCCGCAACCGGCCTCGCGGCAGGGAAGTTCCTTCTTCTCGCTGCCAGAATGGGCGGCCGGCACGCTGAACGACTTCGTGAGGCGTGTCTTGCCGCAGGAGGGGCAAACCGGCTTCTCCTCGCCCCGGATCAAGAGTTCAAAATCGCTTTCGCAATCCTTGCAGGTATATTCGTAAATCGGCATCGGATAAGATCCTTTCAACAATTCCATGGTCCAAATGGTTAAGATGTAGTATTGTACCTATTTCCATGTAGAAAAGAATGTAGGAGTTAGAAGTTAGGAGTTAGAAGAAAATTTGAAAAAAGTTAGAAGAACTCCTAACTCCTAACTCCTAACTCCTAACTCCTAACTCCTAACTCCTAACTCCTAACTCCTAACTCCTAACTCCTAACTCCTAACTCCTAAC
>JANXQG010000335.1 GCA_025356915.1 Planctomycetota bacterium
ACGTCGACGCTCGGACGCTGGGTGAATTGCGGGGCGTATTAAACCACTACATCGTTAATCTCTTGGGTCGAAAACCAAAGCTGTACGACTACCTCCACGAGTTTTGGAGATAGCCGGGCAACTCGCGACACGGATGTCGCACGACAAGGACGTCGCCTATGCCACGAACAAACCTCGGTAAAAACTTTCCCGGCTTGGCTTTGGCCGGACTGCTGGCCTTTCTTGCCGGCTGCGTGCCGCCTCCGCCCCCACCGGCCGCCGCGCGAGCCAACCTGCATAACCCCAAGGATGGCGAGGACGAAAACGACAATTGGCTCTGGAAGCGGGCCACCGGTCAGACGAAGAAGTCGGACGATGCCCCGATCCAGCGCGAGACCGCCGTGCCTTCCACCGGTTATTCGCAAAACAACGCGGCTGGGCCGGCTCCCCATGGCACTTCGGCAACGATGACCACGCGCTACGCCGACCCCAATGTTGTGCCCGTCGGGGCCACTGCGGTTGCACCGGCAGGGACCGCAGCGGCTTCGCCGTATGAGGTGACCAACGCGCCCGCGGGTCCTCCGCCCGGCTATGCAGGCCCAGGCCCCACGGTGCCAATGACGATGAGTCCAGTCTCTGCATCGCCCAAGAAGTCGGATGAAGACAACGAATGGGACATATCGCAATTGGCGCCCGATGTCACCTGGAAAAAGTTCAAGGATGCGATCGGCTGGGGTACTGACCAGCGGCTCGCCCAAGAGGCCTATGACAAGGGCTTGGCACTGTTTAAGGCGAAGAACTACGACGAAGCGGCCAAGGAATTTTATGCAGCCACATGGCGTTGGCCCGACTCGATTATGGAAGAAGATGCCATGTTTCTCATGGGAGAATCGTACTTCTTCGCAGACCACTACAGCCAAGCGCAAGACACTTTCTCGAATTTGCTCAAGAAGCACGACAACACACGTTATCTGGACACCGTCGTTGCCCGGCTGTTCGCGATTGGCACGTATTGGGAACAACTCGATCTGAAATCGCATCATTGGCCGGTGACGCCCAACGCCACGGACAGGACGCAGCCCTGGTTCGACACCTTCGGCAACGCCTTGGCATGCTACAGCTCGGTATGGATGCACGATCCGACCGGTCCGCTGGCCGACGCGGCATTGATGCGCGTGGGCAATGCCCATTTCCGACGCGGCGAATGGGAAGAAGCGTCCAATCACTACAGCATGTTGCGAAAGAACCATCCCAAGAGCAAGTATCAGAAAGACGCGCACCTGTTCGAGCTGCAAGCGAAAATGCAGATCTATCAAGGCCCGAAGTACTCGGTCCTTGCATTGAAGGACGCCCAGGAAATTGCCGATCAAACGCTCAAGCAATTCCCCGGCCAACTCGGCGAAGAGGAACGTCGCGTTCGCGATGCCCACGCGGTTCTGTTCGAGCAGCGAGCCGAGCGCGAATGGGTGATGGCCCAGTACTACGATAATAAGAGCGAGTTCCGTGCCGCACGCGAGTACTACAAGGTGCTCCTGGAAAAGTACTCGCGTACTTCGTATGCCGAGCGGGCACGGACTCGCATGCAGGAAATCCAGAACGAGCCGGATGAACCGCCCAATCGATTTGCCTGGCTGACGGGCCTCTTCGGCAAGGGAAAATAGCGTGCAGTGGAATTGTGCTGGTTGGCTCACTCGAATCGAACTTTCGGCGCGGCGGTTCGGCGCGGCGACCGCCGCGCTACTGCTGGCGTCGCTGGCCGGCTGCCTGGGCATGAACTACCAATTCGGCGCCAGAACGCTCTTTCCGGAAGGTATCGAGACGGTTTACGTGCCGGTTTTTGATTCCAGTAGTTTTCGCCCTGCGTTGGGCGAGGAACTGACCGAGGCGGTCGTCAAGGAAATCGAACGACGGTCCCATTACAAGGTCGTTGCTTCACCGTCAGCCGACACGATTCTCACGGGCAAGATCACCAGCGACTCGAAGCACCTGCTCTTCCAATCCATGCAAGGTGACCCTCGCGAGATGGAAGTAGGCTTGCAGGTGCAGGTCAGTTGGGTCGATCAACGCGGCTCCCCGATCCGCGAGATCCCCGCGGTGCCTGTTCCAAGTGCGGCCGTGAATGTCAGCGCAGCCAGCAGCGTGGTGCCCGAGGTCGGCCAGTCGATTGCGACGAGCCACCAGCGGGCCATTCAGCGCCTCGCGGAGCAGATTGTTTCGCTGATGGAAAAGCCTTGGAAACGTCGCTGTGAAGAATAATCCAGGGACCTTTGGTCATTAAACATTCCCCATGCTTCCCTCCCTTCCCTGGCGATTGCGGACCAAGACGCTCACTGCGGGGCGCATTCCGCTCCTCATGGGCGTGGTGAACGTGACGCCCGACAGCTTCTCGGACGGCGGGCGATTTTTTGAGCCTGCGGCGGCGCTTGAGCACGGTCTTCGTCTGGCGGCCGAGGGTGCTGATCTGCTGGATGTCGGCGGCCAAAGTACACGGCCCGGGGCCGCGCCGATTGTGGCGGAGGAAGAACTCCGCCGCGTGTTGCCGGTCATTGTCGCCTTGTGCAAGCAAACAGACCTACCGATTTCGATCGACACCTCCAGTGCAAAGGTGGTCGCCGAGTGCCTCGCTGCCGGGGTGGAAGTCCTCAACGACGTCACCGCACTTACCTCCGATGACCGTCTCGTGGCCCTGGCTGCGGAGAGTGGTTGCGGCGTCTGCGCCATGCATATGCAAGGTACTCCGCGGACGATGCAGATTGATCCGAGGTACGGTGATGTTGTTGAAGACGTGTTCGCTTGGCTGGCTGCTCGTCGCGACGCTCTCATAACCGCCGGGATTGCCCGGGATCGCATTGCGATGGACCCCGGGATCGGCTTCGGTAAGACGACCGCGCACAACTTGGCAATTTTGAACCATTTGTCTCGCTATCGGGCCTTGGAATGTCCGCTGCTCATCGGCATCTCGCGGAAGGCATTCCTCGGTCATCTGATCGGCGACCCGGCGGCCGACCGCACCACCGGCACGATCGGAGCCGCATTGGCCGCTGCGTGGCAGGGGGTTGAGATTTTGCGCGTGCATGACGTTGCCGCGGTGAGGCAGGCTTTGGTTGTTTTTGACGCGGTGGGCGGGTTTGCGGCGAAATGAGGGCAAGCGACGGAAATGCTTATGCTATAATTCATTGCGCCCCTTCCGTGGGGAGGCACGCAACTCCACTCCGAAAATAAACCGGAGTTGACATCTACCCGCTTCCTGGGGATACTCTCGCCATGAACGATCTACATGCGTACTGCCTTGAAATAGCGACCCGTGCCAAAAGCGCATCCGCCGATCTGGCGATGGTCACCGGGGCGCGGAAACAGGCTTGGTTGCGGGCGTCGAGCAAGCGGCTTATCGAGCTTGCCCCCGCGCTGATTGTAGCCAATCAGCTCGACCTGGACGCCGCTGTGGGTTTCGGCCTGGCCGACGCCGCCCTGGATCGCCTCCGCTTGACCCCGTCGCGGATTCAGGGCATGGCCACCGCTTTGGAAGAAATCGCCATGCTGCCGGAGCCTGTCGGCGAAATTATTTCCTCGTCGATTCGGCCCAACGGCCTGGAAGTGCAGAAGGTTCGCGTCCCCTTGGGCGTGGTCTTCTTCATCTACGAATCGCGGCCGAACGTGACATCCGACGCTGCGGCAATCTGCGTCAAGAGCGGCAACGCCGTCATCCTTCGCGGCGGCAAAGAAGCCGTCCACTCGAATCGCGCGATCGTTGACCTTTTGTCCGCCGCTGCCGTTGAGGCCGGGCTGCCGGCCGACGCCGTGCAACTGGTCGCGACGACCGATCGTGCCGCCGTGGGCAAGTTGCTCCGCATGCCCGAACTGATCGATGTGGCCATTCCCCGCGGCGGAGAGAGTCTCATTCGCCGTGTGAGTGAAGAAGCCCTGATGCCGGTCATCAAGCATTTTGCCGGCAACTGCCACGTTTATATCGACCGCACGGCCGATCCTGAGATGGCCGAGCGACTGACCGTGAACTCGAAGTGCCAGCGGCTGGGTGTGTGCAACGCGGCCGAGTCACTGTTGGTTCACGCCGATACCGCTGCTGCGTTGCTGCCGCGAATCGGCAAGGCCCTAAGCGAAAATGGGATCGAGATCCGCGGTGACGCCCGCACCCTTGAACTCTTGCCTGCCGCCAAACTCGCTACCGAGCAGGACTATTTTACGGAGTATCTCGGTCCGGTGATTTCCGTGAAGGTGGTTGCGTCACTGGACGAGGCGATTCGCCATATCAATCACTATAGCTCCCAGCATACCGAGACGATCGTCACCCGCGATCTCGAGGCGGCACGCCAGTTCGCCGCCCGAGTCGATAGCTCGGCCGTGATGATCAACGCCAGCACGCGATTCAACGACGGCGGCGAATTCGGCCTCGGTGCGGAGATTGGCATCAGCACCGACAAATTCC
>JANXQG010000360.1 GCA_025356915.1 Planctomycetota bacterium
CATGGCCGAACGCTTGGCTGCCAGTAAAGACATCACTACCGAAGAGTGGGGTAGCCCCGACTTCATACTAGGAACCCTTGCCGCCAGGGCGGCGGAAGAAGCCAGCGGCAAAGAAGAGCGGACGGAGTCGTTTCGCCTGGCATCGCTTTATTTGGCGCGATCGCGGGAACGAGGGTTTCCCGAGCACCGCGAGCCGGCCGGCCTCTACCTGCTGGGCAAGAGTCTTTGTCTCTGCGGCCGCTTGAAAGACGCCTTGCCCGTGCTCGAACAGGCGTTGCTGAAAAATACTGATCGAGCGACCGAGATCCGTTTGCTGCTGATCGAGGCATGCATGGGAGTGCAACCGCCGAAACTCGACGAGGCCCTGACGGAAAACCAGAAACTTCTGTCCGATCCGCAGTTTGCCGATTTGGAGCGTCAACAGGCCCTTGTCCAACAGGTACAGATTCTCATTCGCATGAATCGCGACAAAGAGTGTGTCGCGACGTTGGACAAAATTCCCGATAACCCATTACTTCGCGGCGATATCTCGCTTCTGCGCGGAAGGCTTGCGCTGCGTGAAGGGCAGGCCCTGAAAAAGGCGGCAGCCGGACTGAGCCTACTACCCTCACCCCCTACCTCTCTCCCGCGACCATCTTCGATTGTGCCCAGCGAGGGGAACTATGAAACAGCTTCCAAGGAAAAGTTCCGTTCCGCCATCGAGTCGTTTCGCAGGGCACTGAGCCAGGATCTAGGCGATAAGCGAGCTGCCCGGCAGGCAACCTATCTTACGGGACTTTGCCTGATGGAGCAGGGTGATTGGTCCGGTGCCCTCAAGCAAATGCAACGTACATCGCGGCTATTCCCCGAAACGTCGGAGTCTTTGGCAGCGTTGTACCAGCAAGGCGAAATTGGCCGCCGCATGGACCGCCATGCCGAAGCGGTTTCGGCCTATCGGCGGCTCGTGTCGGCGTATGCCAAGCAGGACGAGTTCCACAACCCATGGTTTACTCTGTTGCAGTTGAAGGCTACGCTCTTGAGCGTTTGTCAGGAGTACTTCAAGGCTGGAAAATACGAAACGGCCGTGCTGCTCAGCAAGTCACTCGTTCATCTCTTGCCCAAGGCGGAAGCATTGCAGTTGACAGCAAGGTTCTATCGCACCTGGGGCGATAACCTCCTGGAGCAGGCCGAGCATCTGCCGTCCGACAAGGCCGAGGAGCTTCGCAGGCAAGCCCGCATACAGCTGCGCCAGGCCGGCGACAGTTACACGGAGGTCGCCCGCGAGCTGTATACGACCCGCCAGTATCCAGACCAGCTTTGGAACAGTGCCAGTGCCTATTTTGCCGGTCACGACTTCCGTAACGCGGCTGCCATGCTGCGGCTGTACATGCACAACGAGGCCCGATTGCGTCATGCCCAAGCATTGGTCGACCTGGGGGAGGCCGAACTTTCGCTAGGCGAGACAAAGAGTGCATTGGAGATGTTCCAAGAGTGTATTCAGCAGCACCCGCGCGACGTGGCCGTCTATCGGGCACGTCTGTTGGCAAGTCGGGCCGCAGTAAACATGGGCGATCCAAAACAAGCCGAAACCTTCCTGCAGGACAACCTCGACGGCGATCAATTGACCCCAGCGAGCAAGGAATGGCGCGATTCGCTCTTCGCCCTGGCCGAACTCTTGCACAATGTTGGCCGCCACCGCGAAGCGGTCCAGCGACTGGAAGAATCATTGCAACGTTATCCCTACGCCCCGCAAGCAATCATCGCACGCTACCTGCTGGCCGACAGTTCGCGGTGTAGGGCGATGGACTTACGGGCGAGCCAGGGCAAGGAGATTTCTTCCTTGGTTCGCGGCGAGCAAGCGAGCGAAAGCCACCTCCTGCTCAATCGGGCCTTGGAATCCTACACCCTCCTGCAAGACAACCTCGGCCGCCGCGACGCGGAAAATATGACCCCGCAGGAAAAGGCCGTTCTGCGAAATACCCGCTTTGCCATCGGCACCACTTATTTTGAATTGGAGCGTTACCCGGAGGCCCTCCGAGCCTATCAGTCGGCGGCAAACCATTACGCGACCAGCCCAGAGGTACTCGACGCCTATTTGCAGATCGCGAACGTCTACCAGCGAATGGATCGGCCGGCCGAGGCCCGCACATCGTTAGAGCAGGCTCGCTTGGCCTTGCGGCGAATTCCACCTGACGCCCGCTTTGAACAAACCACGAACTATAACCGCAAACAATGGGGCGACCTTTTGGATCGCCTGTGTAGCCTGTGAACGCAAGGTATCACGACGGAGCGCGATGAGTACTTTCAAACCATGACCAATTTGCCCACCGATATCCTGATGCAGCTTGTCCGGGCGCGATACACGTGCCTGGTGCAGCTTCGTGACTTGGGTCACCGCCAGATGGAACTGATCGGCGAGGAGAACGTCACCGGCCTGCTGGACGTGCTTTCGGTGAAACAGAAACCCTTGAGCGACATTCAGCGGATCGAAAAGGCCCTGAATCCTTATCGCGAACAAGACCCCGAGCAGCGGCAGTGGCAATCGCCTGACGATCGCGCGGCCTGTGCCCGGCTCGTCGAACAATGCGAGTCGTTGCTCAAGGATATCGTCGTCCAGGAAAAGCGGTGCGAAGAAATCATGGTCCAGAAGCGCGATGCCACCGCAATCCGGTTGCAGCAACTCCGCTCGGCCGGCCAGGCCCAGGGGGCGTATGCCGCGCCAGCCTACGCGGGCATCAGCCAGATCGACCTGTCAAGCGAAAGATAAATATCCATCCAATAAGTAACTTGTACAAAATAACTTGCAACCAAAATCCGCCATGAGCCAACCCGTGATTGCCATTGATCCTGCGAGTCTGGATGCCAGTACCGATCTGCAAACGATCCTTGCGGCTTGGCATACGGCCACGTTGCGACTGGAGCAAACGCACGACGCGCTGCGCGATGAGGTCCAGCAGCTTACGGCCGAGTTGGAAGTCAAGAACCGCGAACTGGCACGCAAGAACCGCCTAGCCGATCTGGGCCAGATGGCCTCGCACGTAGCCCATGAAGTACGCAACAACCTGGTGCCGGTCACGCTCTATCTGAGCATGCTCCGCCGCCGGGTGAGCGAGGACTTGGAAAGCCTCGACATGTTGGAGAAAGTCAGTGCCGGATTTCGTGCGATGGACGTGATGGTCAATGATCTGTTGCAATTCACCTCGGACCGCGATCCGCAGTTGGCCTGTTTTTCAATCCGCAAGCTCGTGGCCGACATTGAAGCCTCGCTGGCCCCGCAGTTCGCCGCGCAAAAAATCCGATTCAAGCTCCAGGTTTCTCCGCAGCATAATCTGCGCGTCGATCTCGCTATGCTTCGCCGTGCCGTGCTGAATCTCGTACTCAATGCATTGGACGTGATGCCCCAAGGCGGCACGCTGACGGTCAGTTCAAACATCTCGCCTGACGGTACGGAACTACACATTGCTGACAGCGGACCAGGCCTGCCCGAGGGTGTTCTGCCGCGGGTCTTCGAGCCCTTTTTCACC
>JANXQG010000381.1 GCA_025356915.1 Planctomycetota bacterium
CTACTATGCCTAATTCATTCGTGTATGGGGTGTTGTCGCTGCCGGTCCGATCCAAGTTCCTTCAAATCAAATCTTTCCACGGTTCACCGAAAAAGACTTCGCAGTTCTCCTGGTGAGTGGCCGTGACTCAGCCAGTCCTGAATGTTATAATGCTTGTCGTACCCAGATTCTACCGTCAGAGACTCAGACAGGAGCCATAAACATGACAATGTCCCGTCGATCATTCCTGAGAAGTTCAGCTACCGCAGTTGCCGGCGTCGCCCTTTTGCGAGACCTTCTGACCGAGGATGCGTCGGCAGCCACAAGTGCGGTCAAGATTCGCATTGGATCACGCACGGGCAGTTTTGGCGGCAAGATTGAGCGGGCCAGGGAGTGTGGTTTGCAGGGCGTTGAACTGGGCGTGGGTCAATCTGCCGACAGGCTGGATATTTCCGATCCCGACAAACGGGCCAAATACAAGGAAGCGGTCAAATCCGGCGGTATTGTGGTGTCGTCGTTGTCGATGGACCTGATGAACGGCTATCCGGTGGCCCGCGAACCCCGAGCCGTGGCTTGGCTGGGACAATGCATTGAAGCAGCCAAGGATCTGGGTGCTACAGCCATTCTCGTACCGTTCTTTGGCAAAGCAAAATTGCTTGACTCCCATAAGGAATTCAAGAAAGCCGACGTGGATGTTGTCGTGGCTTGCATGAAGGAAGTTGCGCCCAGGGCCAAAGATGCCGACGTGCATCTGGGGATTGAATCTACGCTGACAGCCAAGCAGTATCTGGAACTGCTAGACCGAATTGGCAGCGAGTACGTGGGTGCGTATTACGACATCGGCAATTGTACGGGAGCCGGTTATGACGTGCCGGGCGACATCAAAGCCCTGAAAGACCGCATGAGCATGATCCACTTCAAGGACGGCAGCAATTTCCTGGGCGAAGGGCGGGTAAGACTGGAACCGGTGGCTGAGGCGTTAAGGGCAATCGACTACAAGAGTTGGATCATTTTGGAAACCGCCTGCCCGACCAACAACGCCCTGGCCGACGCCAAAAAGAACGTCGATACCATCCGTAAACTGGGACTGTAGCTATCGACCAGCTCGGTTGTTGGTCCTACAATACTATCGGTCACGAAGTGCGAAACGCCACAGTCCCAAAGGTATTCCTACTTACCTTCGCGGCCTCCTTCCTTCTGCGGTTCACGTCCCGGCCGCAGAGGTACGACGCTTCAGTCTTTCAAATCCTCCGCAAACGCCTTCGAGTTCAATTTCGCCCCGGTAGCGTGCCGCGTGAGCTGGTTCCAGTCCAGCGTGTAGCCGGACTCGAATACCCGCTCCCGCATGAACTGCCCCACGCCCGGATTGCCCACGTAAACCACCGTCGTCGGATCGGCCCGATGGAACACTTCGCGGGCGATAGCGCGATGCACCTGCGAGGCGAACAACTGCCCCAGCATGTAGCTCTGGTAATAGACCGGGTTGACGGCGATGTGGATCTTGCTAGCATAGTCGGGCTGGTCGCGGCCCTCAGGCCGCTTCAGTTCCTGGTACTTCTCCACGAGGTTCCACCAAACGCTGTTGAGATCCTGGTCCGGATTGTCGTACAAGGCCATCTCGAAACGGAATACCACCTGGCACCAGCGGGAAAAGATCAATAGCTCGTTGCGCTGCAGCTTACGCGATGCCCGGGCGAACTTCTCGGCATCCGGTACTTTCGCCCCCATCGCCTCTAGCCAAAGGGGATTGCCCGCTAGCCGCTCGAACATCATCGCCACGCCTTCGGTGGTCAGAGCGTGCGACTCCACGCGCAGAACATAGGGCACGCTCCGCGGGATGCTCTTTGAATAGGCGGCGTGGCCGCACTCGTGGAGCATCGTCGACAACCACTCCTTGCCCGGCACCACGTTGGCCAACACGCGGATGTTGCCCTCGCGGTCGATGTCCTGGCTGAAGGCATGGGGACATTTGCCGGACTTCTCTAAAAGGTCGCTGCGGGCCAGCACGTCGTCGATCGGCAGGCCGATGCCCGAATAAAACTTGCGGACCACATCGATAGTTTGGATTGGCCGAAAGACCGACTCAAAGTTGCCGCAGATGGCCGGCGACTCCTGAAAGAACGGATCGTGATAGTGCCACGGCCGCAGTTTCTCGACGCCGATGCCGCACTGCCTGCCCAGAGCCGCATCGATCTCGGCCTTGGCTTCGTGGAAGGGCCCGCAGGTCAGGGCGTCGAGTTCGTCGAAAATCTTGAGAACCTGGACTTGGCTCAGCTCGGTGAGGTCAAGCTGCATGACCTGAAAGTTCTTGAAACCAAGTTGCCGGG
>JANXQG010000111.1 GCA_025356915.1 Planctomycetota bacterium
GAGGCCGTCATGGCGGGCGAATGCCTGCTCAATCCGTTCCTTGGAAAGGACGTCCGAGAACGGCAGCGCGTCCTGGGCCATGAAGGCGCCTACGATTTGCTGAAAATTGCCGCTGCCGCGGTTCGGAGAATTGGGTATATCTTGGCGCATGAAAAAGCCCTTGCCTGGCGAATTTGCGGGAAGCAAACCAGGAAGGGCCTTCTTTTCATCGCCAGGTAAAGGGCTAAAACACAAATCTTTCCCTGACGCCGCGAAGTTTATCCAAAACCTCGCTTGCGTCATAGGCCAGTTTGAGCGCCCACCGAACAAACGCAAGCTTCGACAGTGCCATTCGTGTCAGGAACCGTTTCTGCTATGCTGCCGTGTCCTGGGAATCTGCCATAACTCGTTACTGATAAAGGCTTTCTGTCTAGTACGGGCGAGAGGACTTGAACCTCCACTCCTTTCGGAACCAGATCCTAAGTCTGGCGCGTCTGCCAATTTCGCCACGCCCGCGCGGCCCGGCATAACAAAACCGGGTTAAAATGCTGCTGCAAAGTCATTGACCGATCACTCATCGTCCCGCCAAATTAAGGCGGAAATGCGGCATTGGGACCGGTTTTGCCAAGGGAGCAAGCAATTTTAGATCAACGTCTCCTCGCAATTTACCACTCTTTGCGGCTCTCGGCAAGGGAATCTACCTTATTCGGAGAATACTTTGCAGTTCTATGGAATTTCCCCGAGGGGGGACTGGACAAAGGGGGAATCTCTCGTGATAGAATGATTTTGAACTTCAGGGATTTTTTTGGACCTTTTGGGAGCAAAAACAAACATGTGCGCATCACCCGTCGTGAAGAAGGATAATGTTGGGGCCATCGTGAATCGGGCCTTGGACGCTGGCGAAGGCATTTTGCGGTTGACACCTAACTGGGTGCCCCGGAGTTTTCTCCATCCTGGCAAGCGGATCAAGTTAGCACCGACCGATTGGTACGCCCTGGGTACGCATCGTGGCGGCATCGACGAACGCTGGTTTGCCAGCACGACCGAGGCGGCCAACGACAACCGTGCGGCCGACGAGGGGCTGAGCTACGCAATCTTCGAGGGGGAGAGATTCCTCCTCCGCGATGCCGTGGCTGAGGCCGGCGCAAGGCTTGTCGGCAAAACCATGTTCGATAAGTACGGCCGCTGGCCCGTCTATTCAAAGTTTTTCGACAACATGGGGCCTATTCCGCACCACATGCACCAGAAGAGCGAACATGCTGCACTGACCGGGCAGCAGGGTAAGCCGGAATGCTACTATTTCCCGCCCCAGTTGAACGCCGCAGAGAACCATTTCGACTATACTTTCTTTGGCCTTGAGCCAGGCACGACCAAGGACGACGTCCGCCGCTGCCTGGAGAACTGGAGCAAGGGCGACAACGGCATCCTTTACCTTTCCAGGGCCGCGAGGCTCAAAGCCGGCACCGGCTGGATGGTACCGGCCGGCGTCTTGCATGCCCCAGGTTCAATGTGTACTTATGAACCGCAGTGGGGGTCCGATGTATTCGGCATGTATCAATCCTTGGTTGAAGGCCGCGCGGTCCCGTGGGCCTTGCTCGTGAAGGACGTTCCAGTGGACAAGCACCACGATCTCGATTTTATCGTTGAGCAGCTCGACTGGGAGAAGAATGTCGATCCGTGCTTCAAGCAGCACACGTATGTCGAGCCGATCGTCGACCCAAGCGCATCGGGTCCCGGCTACACGGATCGCTGGATCGACTATGGCCATTTCGATAGCGAGCAACTTGTCTCGGCCAAGGAATTGACCGTCGAGCCTGGAGCTAAATGCGTGCTCCGCGACCCGGGGGCCAGCGGCTGGATCACGGTGCAAGGCAGCGGGCGGATCGGCAAGCTCGCGCTGCAAACGCCGGTGATGATCCACTTTGGCGAGGAGCCGTGGGACGAGGTCTACATCACGCAAGAAGCGGCCGTGCGGGGCATCGAGATCGAGAACACCGGCTGCGAACCGTTGGTGAGCCTGCGATACTTCGGTCCCGACGTGCATAAGAACATGCCGAAGATTGGCGATCATGCGAAGAGGTGACTTACTCCCCTCTCCCGTACTCGGGAGAGGGGCAGGGGGTGAGGGCGGTATGAATTGGGAGAACGCGTTGATGCCTGGCAAACCTCGCCCTCTGCACCCCATGATTCGTGACCATGCCCGTGAACTGCGGCACAATGCAACTCCCCCGGAGCAACTGCTTTGGTCGGTCCTGCGTGACCGCCGTCTCGGTGGACTGAAGTTTCGACGGCAAGAGCCGATTGATCAGTTTATTGTTGATTTCTGTTGCCGAGAGCTGAAATTGATCGTGGAACTGGACGGAACCAGCCACGAGGATAAACTGAGGCAAGATTTGGAACGGACGGCGTACTTGCAACGTGCGGGATATCGAGTTTTTCGAGTGATGAACTCGGACGTTCGTGACGATTTGGAAGCTGTTGCACGCGGAATCGCAAGGGAGGCAGGTGTTGTCTTATGAATGATGGCAAATACCCTCACCCCCTGCCCCTCTCCCGAGTATGGGAGAGGGGAGAGTTGGGCCCTCACCCCCGGCCTAATTCCCAGTCCCCAGTCCCCAGTCCCTAACCCCCCCCTTCCCTCCCATGACCTACGAACATCCCCACAACTTTCCGAAACTTCACAATGCTGCTTGGCCGGGCGTGGTCGGCAAAGGCCCGGGGGCCGAGCCGCCGATCGACCTCGATACGATGCTCGACCTCACGGCGGACGCCGATTTTGACGGCATCCGCTTTGACGGCTTCGACCTCTTTCTTTTCGCCCCACACATCGACATCGATTCCTCGGACGATCAGATCCGCCAACTGGCCGACAAGGCTCGGGCGAGAAACCTGGAGATTGGCACGGTCGTCGCGCCGGTCTGGGGACCGACCGGCGGCGGCATGGCAATGGGCGATGCCGACGAGCAGGCGAAGTTTCTTACGCAAGTCCGCAAAGGGTGCCGCATCGCCGAGCGGTTACGGGAATTGGGCGTCCGCCCCAATGGCGTGGTGCGGATCGACTCGGCCTCGCCCGTCGAGGCATGGTATGTAGATCCGATGGGCAATCAGAAGCGGATCGCCGAGACCTTTCGCGAAGCATGTAATATCGCCGAGAACCACGGCGAGCGACTGGCCGCAGAGGGCGAGATATGCTGGGGCGGCATGCACAGTTGGAAGCGGATGCTGCAACTGCTGGAGATGGTCGATCGCGCCCAAACGCTTGGTTTCGAGGCCGACATGGCCCACACGCTGCTTTATCTCTTGGGCTACAACGCCCCGGAGGATGCGATTCTGCCGGCCAATTTCAACTGGCGGAACGAAGACAAGTTTGAGGCGGCCTATTGCCAGTTGACCGAGGCCTTGCGGCCCTGGACGATCGATTTCCACATCGCCCAGAGTAACGCCACGGTACACGGCAGCGGCACGCACGACAAGACGGGCCGCCACTGCCTGCCCGACGACGCCCAAGGAAAGCTCGACATTCCGCATCACGCCGGCTATTGGCTGCGCGATGAGAAGGGCGATTTGACCAAGCATATCCGGCATATCTGCTGGGATGGCTGCATGTTCCCCAACGACGTGATGATGAAGCGCGAGACTTGGGTGAGCATTTTGAAGGCCATGATCGGCGTGCGAGATAAGCACGGGTGGGCGGAGTAAGAAATTGTACCTTGAACCTTGAACCTTGAACCTTGTACCTTGAACCTTGAACCTTTTACCTTTCCCCCAGGAGTCTTTCCATGTCCACCCCACTCAACATCGCCGTCATCGGCTGCGGCTTCATGGGCCGCACCCATTCCAACGCATGGTTGCAAGTCAGCCACTTTTTCTCCCGTGAACACAAGCCGGTCTTGAAGGCTTGCTGTGCCCGGATCGAAGAAAAAGACAAACTGGAAAAGTTCAGCCAGAGCTGGGGCTACGAGTCGATGGAGTTCGACTGGCGGAAACTCATGGAGCGCAAGGACATCGACCTGATCGACGTCTGCGTGCCCAATGTCCTGCACCACGAAATCGTGCTTGCCGCGGCCGCGGCCGGCAAGATGATCGTCTGCGAAAAGCCGCTGACCATGAACGTGGCCGAGGCGGAAGAGATGGTTGCGGCCGTCGAGAAGGCGGGCGTGCCCAACATGGTCTCGTTCAACTATCGTCGCGTGCCGGCCATCTCGCTGATCAAGCAGATCATCGACGAAGGCCGCATCGGCCGGCCGTTCCACTATCGGGCACAATACAACCAAGACTACACAATCTCGGCCGACGTGCCCCAAGGCGGCATGGCCCTCTGGCGGCTGGACG
The DNA here is from genome assembly GCA_025356915.1 of Planctomycetota bacterium. Taxonomy (GTDB): domain Bacteria; phylum Planctomycetota; class Planctomycetia; order Pirellulales; family Thermoguttaceae; genus JANXQG01. The sequence continues at coordinate 4,312 of JANXQG010000111.1, forward strand.
CCCGCGTGGCCGGCTCCGGCGTGACAGGCGATTTGCTGGCCCACTCGATTGACACAGCCCAATGGCTCAACGGCCCTATCCGCCGAGTTGTCGCCCACACGGAGACTTTCGTCAAGGAGCGGAAGCACGCCGAGACTGGCAAGGTCGAACCGGTGACGATCGACGACGCTTGCATGTTCCTGGCAATTTTCGCCAACGGCTCGATGGGCACGTTTGAAAGCACGCGCTACGCCCGTGGGCGGAAGAACTACAGCACGTTGGAACTCAACGGCGAGAACGGCTCCGTCTTTTTCAATCTGGAAGATCCGCATTTGCTCGATTTCTTCCGCTACATTGATCCCGCGACCGGTAAAAAGATTGAAGACCACCTGACCGGCTGGCAGGAGATCAACGTGACCAATTTCGAGCATCCCTACATGAAGAACTGGTGGGTGCCCGGCTGCACGATCGGCTACGAGCACACGTTCACCAACAGCTTTGCCG
>JANXQG010000464.1 GCA_025356915.1 Planctomycetota bacterium
GCATGTACCGGGCAAAATCAGAAGCGTATGCCGCTTCTTCCCGGTCATCATAATAGCCGATGGTCAAGTCCCGGCCCCGATGCCGCAGCTTGACAAGCCACTTTCCCGCGTGCCGCGTAATGCCCGAATATCGCCGTAACGGTTGCTCTGTGCCTGTGGTCATTCTCCCGGACCTCCTTTGTTTTGGTGATTTTGGCCCCGCCATTCGATCCGTTGGGTCTTTTCCTTCTCCCATCGGGCCAGCCGTTCCGCCCGGTGTTGTGCCTTCGCTTCCGCCCTCTGCTGCTCCCGCCGGGCCGTGCCGCCGGGCGTCCAGTTCCGCGGCTTGGGTTCCGGCCCGTAGCCTTTGGGTTCCGACATGGATTCCGCCAGTTCGCAATACTCGGGTGGCAACAACCCCTTCCATTTCATGCGGTGGAACCACTGCACCGCCCGGTAGAATTGTTGGTACGGGCTTTCGGAAGGGGGTCGGTTTCTTCTGCCAAGCATCAATTGCACTACCCGGAGCACCTGTTTGCCGGGGCTTTCGGGATGGGCGTTTGATGTAGGCACTTGCTTGCCCCATAGCCGGCCCCGACGGTCCTTGATTCGCCGCTTCCAAAAATCCGCGGCCACTTTCGCCGCGCCTTCCCGCGGCAGCCGGTAGGCAATCTCGGCAATGTACGCAAGTTGTGCATGGTCCCATTCCAGGACCTTCGCCCCGTTGCGTTGGATGATCCGCCGCCCGGTCGGCATCCCGCCATAGGCCAGACCGTTTTCTTTCCGCCATCGCGCCGATTCGGTGAACCGCTCGGAACGTAGCGCCCGGTCGGTCTTCTGCCATAGGGCGAACAGTTGCAGAATTACCTTGGCGATGCCCGGCTCCAGGTCCAACTCCCCGTCGAGGGCATGAAGGGCGTAGATTCGCACCCCACGTTCCCCCAGGGCCGTCGCGGTCTTGTGAACGTCCCGCATCGAGCACCCTAGCCGGTCCAGCCGGCCGACGATCAGGGTATCTCCGGTCTTGAGCGTTTCGAGCATTTCCTTGCCGGTAGGGCGAGAGAGAATGGCCGACTTGTCGTTGGCGTCCCCGCATTCAATGAACGCCCCGGCCAGTTGGTCGCCCAATTCCAGGGCCTTGCGGGCCAGCCGTGCAATCTCGGCTTCGGCCGACTTTTTGCCCTCCGCCGCGGAATATCGAACATAACCGTAAATCGGCATGTTGTGGCCTCAATTGCCCATCTTAGCGCACTACACTCCAAAATCTGAAAAACCCCGGAGGGTAGCTACAAGTGAATGGGTCCCATACGGCGTGGGGGGCTTCCCCGGTGTTCCCAGTTGGCAACGCCCCGGCCGCCGACAGGCTTGGGCAGCTTCCGGCAAGACAGCATCCTTGCATCCCTCGGTGCGTCCCGGCATCCTTTGACTCGGAACCCGCTACCCTTTTTGCCCCTGCTTTCCGGTCGTGCGCCGCGTTTGTGTGGTGCGCCGGTGTCTGTTGACTGGCTCGGGCGATGCCGGCCGGGGTCAACCGCAGTTGCATTCCCGCCGCCGCTCGCCGCACTTCGGCCAGCCCCCGGCCGGCCAGGTCTCGGGCCAGCCGGCCGACGAAGCCGCTTTCGCCCAACAGGTTGTAGAGCGATTCCCAATCGGCCAGGTCCGCGTACCGGGTCCACTCGGCCCCGCGGCCGTCGCTGGCCAGGTAGTCAAGCAATTGGTCCGACGTGGATTCGTTCGCCAGAGTTCGCACGGTCTTCCCCATGTTGTGTTGCATGATGTCACAAGCAAAGTGTGATTACTATTGCGGGTGTTCCGTCGGGCCTTTTCAAAAGGAATCCCGGTCGGTAGTACCTTTTGAGAATTGTGGGAGCGCTTTGGCGGTTCATCGTGTTCCGCCCGCCGTGCGGACCATTGCCAGGATGCCGGCCTTGATCGCATCGGGCAGGGCCGGCCATGCGTCGATGATCGTCCGCAACTCAGGGGCGATTGCGCCGCCTTGTGCGCCAAGTGCGCCGGATTTTGCGCCGCCTGATTCTGAAAACCCCGATTTTCCCGGGGAATTTGGCACTTGTTCGACTCCCCTGGGGGGGCTCCATAAAGCTTTGCGGTGCAAGGCTTTATGTCTTTCTTGAAAAAGCGAGTTTGTCCACCGCTCAAAAATTTTACAGGATTTCACGGTAACGACCGCCAAAGCACCGGTGCGGCTTCCACGCAGACACGATTGAACGTCAACGCCCAGGCCATCATGGCCGTCAGCCAGCGCGGTTGCTCAACTCGTCAGAAAACTGCGAGACCCGCACCTTGGCCTCGACGGCGGTCTGGAGAGCCTTCTCCAGTTCGCCGCGTGAAGCCTGACGTAGTTTGTGATGGGTTTGGTGGCTGGCTTCGGGACGATGGTCGGCAACGCGGCCGGGCCGGTAATGACCATCTATCTCATCAGCCGCGGCCTGCGCAAAAAGGAGTTCATCGGCACCTGCGCATGGTTCTTCTTCATCGTCAACCTAAGTAAGCTGCCGATCATGTGCGGCCTCGGCATGCTGACCACCGACACCGTGGGCTTCGGCCTGATCGTGGCCTGCCTAGCACCCGTGGGGTCGATCATGGGCATCTGGCTGCTCAGGATCATCCCCCAACGCCCCTTTGACGTGCTGGCCCTTTCCCTGGCCGGCATCGCTGCGATACGGTTGATAATTGCGTAGGCAGGGATCGTGTTGGCCTTCACTACGAAAGACGGCTCGGAGATTCGCGAACTGTTGTCGCATCGAAATTCCTCTATTCGCCACCAATCCCTGGCCGATGTGCCGTCCAAGAGCGTGCCCGAGGGCGCGTTGCAGGCGATCCGTGGGGTGGATAGGATGATGACTCATGCTGCCTGATGTCGCCAGCCATGCCAGAAATGCACGATCAGATCTCCATCATTACGATTGCACGCAACATGCCCGCCATCTTCGAGTACCACCACACCGTCTGCGCCGACGAAATCGACGCCTTGGGTCACGCCAACAACGTGTGTTACGTCCGCTGGATGCAGGATGCGGCGGTGGCTCATTCCGCCGCCCAGGGCTGGCCTGCCGAGGCGTACCAGCGGCTGGGCTCGGGGTGGGTGGTGCGGTCGCATACCATCGAGTATCGTCAGCCAGCCCGGGCCGAGGATCGAATCGTGGTCGAAACCTGGGTGGCCACGTTCAAGCGGGTTACATCACTTCGCCGCTACCGCTTTGTTCGGCCGGCCGACGCTGCTCTGCTGGCTACCGCTGAGACCCATTGGGCGTTTATCAACTTCGCCACGGGACACCCCCAGCGAGTGCCCGTAGAGATCGCTCAGGTGTTTCAGGTCGTAACGGAATCGCCCTTTCCCGACCGCACAACTGGAAGCCTGGAATAAATCGGGTATCATCAAGGTCACTAGACATCGTTGAGGAATGCGAGCATGCGATGCTGGAAGGCTCCGTCGTGCGAGTGTTGGGAGGACGATGAGTAGACCATTATGTCACAGAAGCGACTAGTCGACTTGGCCCATGAATCGAAGCAAGCCAATGGCAGAGAACGCAAGGAAGATTCGGCATATTCGCCTATTACTGGGGTTCTTTGTCGCGGCGCTAGTTGCTAGCGGTCTGACGGCATTTCCGCTCGTGTGGGAGACAAGACTCCTGGCCGCGTGGTTTGGCGAGGGCACCCACACGGCGATCATGTTTCCCAAGCTGGCGTGGTGGCTCTCCCATGTTCGCGAAGGGCTTGACGCCTCATACGGCAGCTATCCATTCCTGGCTTACGGCACCGATTGGCTTGCCTTTGCCCATTTGATCATCGCCGTCGTCTTTTGGGGACCGATCAAGGCCCCTGTCAAAAACATTTGGGTGGTGGAGTTTGGCATGATCGCTTGCGTGGCGGTTGTTCCGCTAGCCCTGATCTGCGGCATGATCCGAGGTATCCCGCTGTATTGGCGGTTGATTGACTGCTCGTTCGGATTCTTCGGGCTGATCCCACTGTTCATTGTGTGGCGAATGATTCGGGGCATTGCAGCCGAGGAGCGGAAATCGTGACCGTCGAACAGAGCCAGCCACAACCGACACGCCACGAGGTCTACAGGAGAATGCGCGGTCGCGTATTGATTTGCTGGTTCCGCTGACCGAGAACCACGAAGGCTGCGGCCAAAACGAGGATTCCAGCGGCCTGACCGTGCGCGTAGGGTGGGCAACAGCGGAAGCAAATGATTGTCTGAATGATAAGAAATAGCACCTGCGTAACCATCAGGCTGCGGGTGCTTCAAGCGTACGTAGGCTCAGCAGCAGTTGGCGACGACCTCTTGGACGCCTTCCCTGCTGCGGGCTTCGGACTGCGGACGGCGGAACGAGAACTTTTCGTGCTGCACAATGGTCGGCAGCATGCGGAGAAAATCCTGGTGCCAATCGGGCGATGGACATGCAATTCGGATCAAAGGTATCATGGGAAAATAGCCGCCGTCAGGCGGGTGTAGCCGATGTGCCGGCTCGGTGCGTATAATTCTGGTGGTTTCTACCGCCCGCAGCACGCAGTCGCTGGCATGGGGGGGCCACCACGGCTGTCGCATTGCGTCCGTTCCGTTTCCGGTCAGCTGCTGCGGCCAATATCACCATTTCAACTGAAAGAAGTATGCAATGGCTGTTTCCATTAAGAAGGTCACTTTGTGGCGGACCGAAGTCGAAAACAAGCCTGGTGCCTTGAGTGGCGTTCTTGCCCCGCTGGCCGAAGTTGGCGCCGATTTACAGGTGGTCATGGGTTACCGTTACCATGATGACGAGAACACGGCTGCGATTGAGGTCTGTACGGTCGCAGGAAAGAAACCGGCTACTGCCGCAAGCAAGGCCGGTCTTGCTGTTTCCACCATTCCCACACTGCTCGTCCAGGGCGATAATAGTCCGGGAGTTGGCTACGCCATCGCCCAGGCTATCGCCGAGGCTAGCATCAACGTCATGTTCCTCGTGGCGCAGGTGATCGACACGCGATTTTCGGTCGTCATGGGTTTCGCGGACGA
>JANXQG010000474.1 GCA_025356915.1 Planctomycetota bacterium
CTACAATTTATGAATAATCCAGACTATAGTCCCTAGTCCCTCAGTATCGGCGACCGGCAGCCGACTGTCAATTGCCACGCATCAGCCTGTCACGCATCAGCCGCGTTTCGATGACCCGGAGGATGGCATTGGCCACCTGCCGCTTGCTCCCCGCGACCGCAGCCAGAACCTCGCCCTGGGCGTCGATCACTTCGACCTTTGTATTGGACGCGTGCATGGCAGCGGGACCGTTTACCACAATGAGGTCGCACCTCTTGCGTTCCAGCTTTTGCATGGCTCGCATCCGCAAATCTTCGGTCTCCAGGGCGAAGGCGACCATCCATTGCGAGTTCTTGATCGCGCCGAGCCTTGTCACAATGTCCGGGGTTTCGACGAACTGCACGTCCAGTGTACCGCCCGTCTTGTGGAGCTTCTGCGATGCGATGACTTTTGGTCGGTAATCGCATGGTGCCGCAGCGGCAATCAGACCGTCACATTCGGGGAAGACGCTCAAGCAAGCTGCCAACATTTCCTCCGTCGAGATCACCGGCAACACTCGCGCGGCTTCCGGATAGCGAACCTCCACGGGACCGCTGACGATCACCACCTCATGGCCGGCTTCCAACGCGGCTTCCGCCAGTGCCTTACCCATCCGACCGCTGGAACCGTTGCTCAGATACCGCACCGGGTCGAGATACTGACGGGTTGGGCCGGAAGTGAGGAGAATACGAGACATAAGGAAAATACCCGAATGACGAATGCCAAATGACGAATGACGAAATAATTGCCAGCACTCCAACCTTCCGTCATTCGTCATTCGTCATACGTCATTTCCCAAGTCATTCGGATTTCTTCATTTTACTAAGTTGCTCTGCAATGACGTTAAAGATGGTGTCCGGTTCGGCCATTCTCCCGACCCCAACTTCACCGCAGCTCAGGTGCCCGGCCTCGGGATCGATGATTACCATGCCATCGGCCCGAAGCTGGGCGATGTTTCGCTGCACTGGGGGCTTTGACCACATCTGCCAGTTCATTGCGGGAGCAACGATGATCGGACCGTCGAAGGCCAGTAGCACGGTGCTTACGATTTCGTCGGCTAAGCCCAAGGCGGCCTTGGCCACGATGTTGGCCGTCGCCGGGGCAACACACAATACCTCTGCCGTGCGTGCTGTTTCGATATGCGGATGCGACCCGCGGCCATAAACGGCAGTCACCACTGGCCGGCCGCTGAGGGCCTCAAACGTCTTTGGGGCGACCAGTTTGGTGGCCGATTGGGTCATGATCACCGACACACCTGCCCCCGCCTGCGTCAATAGGCTCACCAGGGACGCCGTCTTGTAAGCGGCAATTCCCCCGGTAACGGCGATCAGCACTTCGCGGCCTTTCATGGCACACTCCCAGTACAGCTTTGCGGTTTACAACATGCGGAAATCGATATCCGGTATGCCGCCGGTCGCGGCGTCCGTCGTTTGTACATTCATCTGGGAGTCGAGGAATATCTTGTCCTGCATGATTTCCTGGATCACAACTTCCATCTTGTTAGGAAACTTGGTGGCGTCGACTAGCGGCCTAGCACCGGCATTCAAGGCCACGAGACGCTTCTGGATCAGGGTCGAAAGTTTGAATCGTCCCCCCACCTTGTTCACAATGGCTTCTTCACGTAGTTCATCAATCATTTCACTCTTTCTCCTTTTCCTCGGTAAGAATAGTGCAAAGCTCGTTTACGGCCCGATCCAAATCATCGTTTACAACATGGTAACGATATAGGTGGGCCTGACTCAGTTCATACTCAGCCCGTTGCAATCGTTTTTCGATTTCGTCGGGTGTATCGGTACCGCGAAGATTCAACCGGCGTCGCAACTCTTCCATGGAACTCGGCCGAACAAAAATCGTTATCGCGTTGTCAAACTGCTGCATCACGGCCGCCGCGCCGTGGACGTCGATATTCAACACGACCCATTTCTTGGCCTGGATGCCGGCACGGACCTCGCTGGACAGCGTACCATACCAGTATCCCTGGCCAAAAACCTCAAAACATTCTAAAAACTGGCCTTCGTCCCGCAATATCTGAAACCGCTCCGGGCAAACGAAGTGGTAATCGACACCGTCGATCTCCTCGCCCCGGGGGGATCGCGTGGTGGCAGAAATGCTCCGCACCAGCGGCAGCGGACAGGTATGGAAGAGACGGTCCGCGAGGGTTGTCTTCCCGACCCCAGACGGCCCCGAAACCACCACGACTCGTCCGCACGGTACACCTTCATTATTCAACATTCTGGCATTATTCGACGTTCTGGATCATTTCCATGGTTCCTCTCGATGGCCGCGCCTTCCATCTTCATGATTTTGCACTATTCGATGTTCTGGATCATCTCTCGGATCCGCTCGATGGCAGTTTTGATCTCGATCACTTGCTTGGCAATCTCCACGTCGGTGACCTTCGAGCCGATCGTATTGGCCTCGCGGAACAATTCCTGGGTGAGGAATTCCAACTTCCGCCCGGAACTTTCCGGCAGTTGCATAATCGAATCAAACTGTTCGAGGTGGCTCTTCAAGCGAACGATTTCTTCCGAGATGTCACCGCGATCGGCATACAAACAAACTTCGCGAATGATGCCGGCCGGGTCGAGATCCACCTGACGTTCAGACAGCAGTTTATTCACCCGCTCTTCTAATCGCACGCGATAGGCATCCAGGACCAAAGGTGCCCTTCGTTGGATCTCTTCCACGCCAACGGCGATAGCGCGACAATTGACCGACAGGTCATTGGCCATGGTCTGGCCTTCGCGAATTCGCATCTGAGCCAAATTATGGATTGCAGCTTCCAGAACCTTTGAAATCGCCGGCCAATCATCCTCCGGACTGAAGAGGATCGTCGACTGATCGTTCACCACGCCGGGAAGGGGCAACAAGGCTTCCAGCGAAATCGTGGATTTCTCGTCCCACTTGCGGTACAATGCCTGAAGCTGATCGCGGTATCCACTCAGCACGTCGCTATTGATCCGAAAATCCTGGCACGATCTCAGCCGATCAACCCGCAGGTTCACCTGCACCGTGCCGCGGCGAATGTTCTGCCGCGCGATCTCCTCGATGTGCGGCTCAAGCGAAGCGTAGCCTTCCGTGGCGCGCACGTTCAACTTGAAGAAACGGCTATTGATCGCGCGAACCTCCACGGCGACGGCTAATCCGTCTTGGTGACTGTGGGCTTCGCCGAAACCGGTCATGCTCAAAAGCATGTCAGCAATTCTCCGAAAGAGGATGCGCCGCGATTGCGCGTTGACGAGCAAACGCCGTCATTCGCACACTCGATGCGTCTTCATTCCTACAATATAGCCGCGTCGCTTCCAACGGGTGGCACACTACTTCGCTGGCACGGCCGGAGGTATCGCTGGCGCGGTGGGCGTCGGCACAACCGGTAGCGTTGGCGACGGCGTGGCCGACTTCTCAGCTTTGCCAGAGCCACTGTCGGCAGGCTTCGCAGGAGCCGATGTTTCGGGCAATGAGCCAGGATTCTGCTGGGCATTGATACTCTGCGGTGCGCCAATCTGGTCACCGGACAGATGCGGGGCGTAAATCGCCG
>JANXQG010000482.1 GCA_025356915.1 Planctomycetota bacterium
GCGATTCAGGCCTTGGATTTAGTATTGGCCTGGTTTGGAGTGTGAATAGCGTCGAACTACCTGATCGCAGCATCCAATTATTTGCTCTTGTCATGCTTGCCGGAACCCTTCGGCAGCAGGCCACTGGCTGTAATCATGACCGAAGGATAGTTTAGTTCAAATCGTCAAATGAGTTCCACGAACTGGCGGATTCGAGCTACGGCTTGGGGGAGACCTTGGCTTTCCAATGTGGAGAGGATCTCCTGTGCTGTCTTTGGCGGTTTTCGGAGACTCTCCCGTTGCCGTTTGACGGCGGCGCAGACCATCCCGGGCGCCACGTCGAGAAGGGAATACAGGAACTCGTCTGGATGCTGTGCTTCAATGTCAAAGTGGGCCAGTATTTCCGCCGGAAAGTCACGTCGATTGAAGGTCACGATGACGTTGCCGCCGGCGCGTATGGCGGCAGCCAAGACATGGCGGTCGTCCGGATCGGGCAAGGAGAGGGACGCGATCAGATCTTCGTAGCCCGTCACGAGGCAGTCGCGGATGGCCTCGTTCATCAGAGTTCGTGTTCTTGCAAGGCGTTCGGCAGACAGGCGTGGATTGTCCTTGAGAACATTGCGAGTCCACTCATCATGGATCGTCTCCGTCCACCTTGCACGTACGAGTCCTGCCTGCGCAAGCCTGATGAACAGGTCGCGCAAGGGAGCCGGGTAAAGGATGTTCGCGTCGTAAACCGCGATGACGGGCTGCTCCATCAGTAGCCCATCCCAAGTTCTTGGGCTTCGGCTGTCAACTGGTCGAGAACTTTGACCCTGGCCTCGTCATCAATCCGCTTGTAGGCCATCAGGTCGTCGAAGCGAACGCGACGGTATTTGCCGACGGTTCGGAAAGGGATTTTTCCTTCCTCCAGCAGCTTGACCAGATAGGGCCGCGAGACGTTGAGCAAGTCGGCGGATTGCTGGGTAGTTAATTCGGCGTGCGACGGAATGAGTGTTACCGCGTTACCCAGCGACATTTCGATGAGTAGGTGCAGGAACAATCGCAGTGCGGAGGCGGGAACGGCTACCGTTTCGGCCTCTTTGCCATCGTCGAGGAGTTGGATGCGGACACTGGGCTTCCTGCCAAGTTCATGAGTTGCCAGGCGGCGGCTGGAATCGCGCGCGAGCAGGGCATCGGCCTCGGTCGGTGCGACCGTCTCAAAGTTCTCGGAAATCAGTGCAGTCATGGTTTTCTCCCTCCGGTGTTGTGGCATAAGTATTTTAGCACGCACTCGAAACAGAAGCAATACTCGAAATACTCGAATCAAGCAGCCAGTTGATGGCGAAGGGGCACGGATGGCGACGGGTGCGGGCGGCTTCCCAACAGGCCAAGCCTTGAGCCAGCTACTCGCAGGTTCAGGCTGCCACTATCCACTTTGTGTTTCAAAGTGTAGGGTGCTGGCCTGACCCCGTTGTAGCTCATAATGGCGCATTTGGTGAATCCACACCCAGACGTTGCGAAGGAGGAACGACAAGGCCACAAAGAACAGACGCACGTGAGGGTTGCGCGTGCATGTGTAAATCCGTCCTTGCCGCCTCTGACGATAACTTGTCTCGATGCCAAAGCGTTTCCGATACTGCTCGCGGATCTCGGTGGGAGTTCCGCGAACCTTCCAGGCGGCAAAGAGAAGCTTCTGGCGTTTTTCCTTGCCGCTTTTGCGCTCCTGGTAGCGGCGGTAGCCGACGCAAACCGAGAAGGTCACCTCCCGCTTGCCTTTTTTCATCGTGTGCGAATACCAGCCCGCCGGCTGTCGCTTGAGCTGGCGGAGGCCGGTCAACCTGCGTCCGTTCTTGGGATGCCGCCCGGCGAACTTCACAGGCATCACGAACGGCAGGTTCTCCTGCTGCAAGAACTCGATCACAGCGACGTTGAAGAACGCCCGATCCAGCAGGAAATACTTGATATTCAGGCCGATTTCGCGGATCCGGTCCAGCAACCGCCGCAAGACCGTAACCATCGATTCGTGGCGTCGAACCCAGGTCAAGGCCAGGGTGTAACGTCGTCCGTACTCCACAATGCAGGCGGTGGCGTAGGCATGAAATTGGGCGGTCCCTTGCTTCGGCTGACTGCGGCAGATTTCGTTGCGGCTGCGATAGGGCCGACCGTAATAGGGAACCAAATGCCAGTCGATCGCGATGTGCCACGCTCGGCGGCGCATGCGCCGCGGCAAGTCACCGGTCAGGGCCTCGTTCAACCGCCGCTCCAAGACGGGCAGCGTCTTGGGAAGGCCCTCTTCCAAAGCCGTCAGAACGGCGTGGTCGGACGGCGCCTGGGCCAGGTCGCGACAGGCGGCGGAAACGGAGATGGATTGGGCCGCGGCACGTAATACGATCCCCGATACGGTCGCCGCAGTGCAGCACCGACCGTGATCCTTGAGGAGCCGCGCCCGGAGCAGGTGTTTTTGGGTCCACGAGTAGACCTCGCCACTTCCTATGATACAATTCGTCCTTGAACGCATGGCTTCCTCCGTGTGATGACTTGTTGGCGCAAATCATTTACACGAGGAGCCTTGCGTTCACCTATAGCAATTCGCCGAACTTCAAACTACTGAATTTGGTAGTTTGCGTAGCATTGACTTTCGGCCGGATTTCCGTGGTTTCACGGGGGGCCTACCAGGGTTTCCAATCGGTCGAGGAACGTCTCGTCGCCAAGTGGCCGACCCGTGTGACCGCGATCGCGAAGCTTTCCGAGTTCCTCCTCACGTAAGGCATTGTTCAAAACAAGGAATATTCCATCACTTCCAGGATACCTTGACGATCGTCAACGAGTGCGGTGGCAGGTTGACGACGCCTTTCTCGAAAGAGACTTCCTTTTTCTCGGGCACGACGCGGTTTGGGTGTTCAATGTCATTGAATGCCGTGGGTGAATCGCCGGCCAGGATCGTCGCGTCATATCGGCCCTCAAGCAAAGTATCCTTCATCTTGATGGTGCAGGCCGCGTCCGTTGAAGGATGTCGATTCACCAGTGCAATTGACCAAAGCTTACCCGATGCGTCCACCGTGGCAACGGCATCGATCATGGGAACCTGCTGGCTGCCGCGAGTAAGCTTCCCGGCCTTTAGGTCGAGTTTACCGACGCGGTCTTGAAGCTGATTGGCGTACATTGCCAAGGTGTGGAAGGTCGTGCGTTTTACGATCCCCTTGGGATGAACGTAGAGCGGCCCGCGGGTGTTGACGATCGGAGCGATGTTGGCCATGCCGACATCCTCGGCGTGTCGTAGGCAGGCGTTGAAGAACGACGCGGAGAAGAGGGCGTCGGCCATCGAGTACTGCGAGGCAATCGCATTGATTTCCCGTTTGGCGATCAATGCGATTGCGGCCGAGTCGTTCTTCTTAACGACTTGTTTGCGTGGGAATCCCGGGTGATGCCAGCCGCGAAAGTTCCACTCGTCGAACGCGATCTTGACGCGGCCGCGGCAACCGGCTTCCTTGAGAACTTCGATCACGCGGGTGATTGTCTGTTCCGGGCCATCGGAG
>JANXQG010000513.1 GCA_025356915.1 Planctomycetota bacterium
CCAGCGGTTGCCAAAGGCGGCGTTGTAGAAAGTGAAGACGCGGTCCCAGCCAATCATCGTCTCGCCCTTCACAGCAGGCAGGAACGAGCGGCCATCGATGCCAGAAAGCGGTGGCAGTCCCGCGGCCTCTAGCAGTGTGGGCGCAAAATCGAGCGTCGAGACGAGGTGGTCGCGGTCCACACTGCCAGGCTTGGTCACGCCAGGCCAGCGGATCATCAACGCACCGCGCGAGCTGTTTTCGTAATCGTTGGATTTTGCGAAGGGAAAGGACATCCCGTGGTCGCCGCCATAGAACATGACCAGGGTGTTGTCCTCGAAGCCCTCTTCCTTAAGCACTTTGAGCACCGCGCCCACACTGTCGTCGAGTCGCCGCACATTGGTGTAGTAGCCGGCCAATTCCCTGCGGATCTCCGGCAAGTCCTCAAGGAAGCCGGGCACTTTCGTGACTTCCCCTGGTTTGATCCAGCGGCTCGGCGGCTCGCCTTCGGCAAGGTCGTTAGGACCTTTCATGCCGATGAATGGACGATGCGGGTCGTAACAGTTCACGTTATGGAAGAACGGCCGGCCTTGCTGGCGAGCCAGTCTCAGAAATTTGCGGGTAGCCTCCGCCAGTTTCGACGGGTGGCGACTGATCTTGTCATCCGCATCATCCACGCAGAACTTTGCCGTCGGCTGGTGGTGATTCCCCTTGCCAAACATCGAGATCAGGTAGCCCGCGTCGTGTAGCTGCTGGTTGAGGGTCCGTACTTCGGGTTTTACCGGGAAGAAGCCCATCGCGCCGTTGCGATGAGGGTAGAGACCGGTTTGCATGATCTCGCGCACCGGCTGGCAAACGGCCACGGTGGAATAGGCATGCTGAAACCGCAGCCCCTCGGCGGCGAGATGATCGAGATGCGGCGTCAGGTCTTTGATCGGACCGCCGTAAACATCGGACGAATCGAAGTTCATGTCGTCGGCGGTGATAAAGACGATGTTTAATCGTGCGGCGATGGCAATGGAGGACCACGCTACGCACAACAGACACGGAAAGAGTAAGTTCAATCGACGGAGACGGTTCATTTTCTGTCACTTGGACCCTTTTTGCAACATCTCTGCCATGGCCCAGCCGAGCGCGTTGCCGACTTCCATGTAGGTCTCGGCGTTGCGATTGTAGTGATAGCCTTGACTCTTCGGCGAGACGTCGGTCTCGCGCCAGAAATCCCGGGAGTCCACGCACTTCACGTTGCCGGCGAACTCCGGGTGCTTCTTGGTGTCGTTCATTGCCAACTGCGCTTCGGCGATCTGCAGCCCGAAGCTCGCGCGCCCAGGGTTTCCGCAGCCCACGGCCAGCACGAACGGTGCGTTGGGCGCATGATAATCCTTGCGCAGGCTCTTGATCAGATTCACCAGGTTCTGCTCGTAGCGGCTGGCATAGACCTTGTTTTGATCCTTGTGCCCCTGCCACCAGACAAAACCGGCGATTTCATACTTTTCGGCGCCGGGATAATACTTGTCAAGCTCGCTCAGGACCTTCTTGGCGTTCGCCATATCGTCGTCATACTGCTTGCCGGCATACCAGTTGACCTCCTTCTTCGGCTGACCTTCAACCCAGGAAGCAGGCGTCTCCTTGTAACCGGCGTAGGTTGTGCCCTCGACAACGAACCGCTCGCTCCCCGGCGGAAGAAGATCCCAGCCCAGACCGCGGTTCCCGATGCACGTCTTGAGCACCAGCACAGGTTCGTCCAACAACTGTCCCATGATATAACCAAACGCCACTTCCGGCCCGATCGTCTTTCCTTTGACGGTGAGCCATTCATTATGCGGCGTTGACATGCCGCCTCCTTTGGCGGGCATGACCTGGACGTATCGGACATCGCTTCTCGCGGTCCATTTGCCCGCATCATCCACCAGGTAGGGATACCTCTTTTCCTTCTTGGTCAGATACTCAAGCGTCCCCTGGGTGGCCTCAGGGCCAACCTCACCCATGCCGAACATGTTGGACTGACCCATCAGAATGAATACCTTGACCGGCTTCTGTAGGTCCGCCGGTTTCTTGTCCGGCCTCGGCAATTGATGCTTCGGGTCCGTATCGAACTTTTCCGCCGCCCATCCGCCGGACAATCCCAGTGCCAAAACGGCCAGCAGGCACAATGCGCTACAAAACATCTTCTTACTCATCGCTTCGTCTCCTTGTGAAAAATGCAATAACTCTACTTCACCAGCTTCAGCGTGAAATCCTTGATGGTCAATCCCTTGACCGGCTCGTTCCGCGTGAACCGCAGCACGTTCTTCCCCTTGACCAGCGAGACTTCCACCGGCTGGGTCCGCTCCCACTTTCCGATGGTATAGGGCACGGCGATATCAAGGGGCTTTTTGGCGTCGTTTGCCGCGACAAGGAGGTGCTGGTCGGGACTCACCGTCACCACCCGCGCGCTGAGCGCATACTTGCCTGCTTCGGGTGCGTCGAAGGCGTACTCGAACGCCCCGGGCTTTCCGATGCGGTTGTAGTGCAACTGCATCCCGTCGGAAAAGCTCTTCATGAAGACGATCGTTGGGGAATTCGTGGTCTTGGTACAGGCCACGGCCGGAATCGTGATGGCCCCGTCCTGGCCGATGACGATCTTCTTGTCGGCCTCCGTCACGACTCCCTTTTCAACGACCTCCGCCTCCTTCGACACATTGGCTTCGGCAATGTCTTGTCCAACCGCGGCCAGTGTAACCGCCTTGGCCTCATCAACAATCGTCCGCTGCCGGTAGAGCGCCACGCCATTCCAGAAGCCGGATGCCGCGGAGTTGAATCCAAAAACCCTCTTTTCTCCAAGGACGTCGCCAACCCACCGGGCCCGCAGCACTTGCAGGTAGGCCTTCTCAACCTTCCTCGCCTGCGTCATCGCCAGGAAATCGACGTCCTGCTGGCCATCGTGCAACCAGCCCCAACCCCAGCCGGCGCCAAGGTTGATCACCCAGCCCTCGGGCGTCCAGTGGACCAGCGTGGCATGACCGCTCTGGGGACGAGCCAGGGTTGGGATGCCAAAGCAGCGCAGGATGAAGCGACCGAAGAACGCGCGTCGTCCGCACACGCCGCCCGTGTTGATGATATTCTGGTAGTTTTGCAGCGTGGGGATGTCAAATTTTTGATCCTGTGATCCGTACTTGACGTCGGTCTTGACCGCCTTCACGTAACGCCAGCGATAGTCCGCAGTGCGGATGTGGTCGGGCCTGTAGTTCCGGAGCATCTCCCGCCCCCAAGCCAGCACATGATCCGGCTCATCGCCGTTGGTGACGAAGCGGCACTCCCAGGCCGTCAGGGTCTTGAAGGCGGGATCGAGTTCGCCATCCAGGAATGCCTTCTCGAAATGTAGATAGCGCTTCACCGGGTCAACAGCGGCCGGGGCAACAGCGGCCGGGGCATCGGTCTCGGCCTTGGGGTTGCTCTGCGCGATCGGCACCGCATGTTCCAGGCTGGTACCCAGTGCCAGCCGCTGTAGAATGCCTTCGCCGGCCTTCGAGCTTGCCTTCTGGATCGCGGTATAAATCTGCATCGCCTGGCCATACTTGCCGCCGTTGGCGCCGCCGGCAATGAGCATCTGCTTCATCAGGTCGTTGTCGGCCAAGAGCTTTTCCACCAACGCCTCCTGCGCCTTGCCCTGCTGGGCAAACTCCGCCAAGCCGCGCGGCGTTGCCTCGTTCAGCAGGGCGCACTTGACCAGCTTCAAGTCGAGGGTATCGCTTGCCAGGGCCCCTTCCAATTGCTTCAGCATCGACTTGGCCGGTGCCATCGCATTCGTCGCAGCTAGCGCGAGTGCCTCCTTAACGTCGCTGTGAGCCTTTGCCGAGGCATTCTTGTCTTTGACTCTCTTCCCGCCTCGAGCACGCATCGCCGCCAGCTCGGCCGAAATCGCTGCCGCCTCAGCCTGATAAGCATTCACGAAGTCGGCTTTCTTTTGCTCATTGACCTTGGGCAGGGCCTTGCCGACCTCCGCCTGCAATCCCTTGAGCATGTCGGAGTAGCGCGCGAGGAGTTTCTCCCCGGCCGCAGTGAGCGAAGTTGCCGGCTCCGCTTTCTGGGATTTACCGGCCGCAAATGCGTTAGTTGCGCTTACGAGCGTTGCTGCCAGCAGGCATGCCGTGACAAGAAATGTTTTTTGGTTCAACACTTGGTCTTTCATGAGTTTCCTTCTCTTCCAGACTTGGGTAGTTTCCGGATGGAAAATGGGTTTATG
>JANXQG010000557.1 GCA_025356915.1 Planctomycetota bacterium
CTCCGCGTCCAGGCCGAAGAGTTGGGACGCCAGAGCGTGACGATCGAGGCCAACGCCAACGACGAAGGCCATCTCTACGGCTCGGTTGGCCCGCAGGATATCGTCAACGCCATGAAGCGCAACAAGGTCACCATCACGCAGGACCAAGTCCGGCTGAAGGGCCCCCTCAAGGAGCTTGGCCTCTACACGGTCAAGATCCATCTCGCCCATGAGATCGAGGCCGACGTGAAGGTATGGGTTGTGCCGACGGTGGGCGGGGAAGATGTGGCTTCGTAGCCAAGGGAAATGACGAAGCTCGAATTAGGAACCACTCGTCCATGTTCGACCCCGTCGTAAGCTCGGTTTCCCTGCCCAAGCAAGAAGAAAAGATCATCCGTTTTTGGAAAGAACGGCAGATCCATGAAAAAACGCTAGCCTTTCGGGCTGGCGCGCCGCCGTTCGTATTCTACGAAGGCCCGCCAACGGCTAACGGCTTGCCGCACCCGGGCCACTGCCTCACCCGGGCAATCAAGGATCTGTTCCCGCGGTACAAGACCATGCGGGGGTTCCGTTGCGAACGCAAGGCCGGCTGGGATACCCACGGGCTGCCTGTCGAAGTCGAGGTTTGCAAGGAACTGGGTATTCACGCCAAGGCGGAAATTGAGGCGTATGGCATTGAGCCGTTCATCCATAAGTGTATCGAGAGTGTTTTCCGCTATATGCAGCAGTGGGAAGAGCTGACCGAGCGGCTCGGCTTCTGGATCCACCTCGAGGATGCATACGTTACCTTCCATCAGAGCTATGTCGAGAGTGTCTGGTGGGCACTCAAGACCTTCTTCGAGCGCGGCCTGCTCTATCAGGGGCACAAGATCGTCTGGTGGTGGGCACAAGGCGGCACGGCCCTTTCCAGTGGCGAGGTCGGGCAGGGCTACCGCGAAGTGGCCGACCCGAGCGTTTTCGTGCGTTTCCCAATTCTCCCCTCGCCCGTACTCGGGAGAGGGGCAGGAGGTGAGGGCCTAGGCGATACCGATCTACTCGTCTGGACCACAACACCTTGGACACTCCCCAGCAACCAGTTCGTTGCGGTCAAGTCGGACCTAGAATACTCGGTCGTCCGCTTTGCCGAAGAGCCGCGAAAGCTGATCGTGGCCTCGGCACTCGTGGAAACAATCGCCAAGAAGATAGGCCAGGAGCCGCAGATCGAGGCGAGGCTTAGTGGCGCGGACCTCATTGGGCTTCGCTATCTGCCGCCGTTTGACTATTACTATAAGACGACGGGAGAACTAAGCGGTTCTCTCAAGGACGGAGGGGAAGAACACGTTTATTGGCGGGTTGTCGCGGCGGATTTCGTCACCACAGACACGGGAACAGGTATCGTTCACCAATCGCCTGCTTTCG
Organism: Planctomycetota bacterium; assembly: GCA_025356915.1. Taxonomy (GTDB): domain Bacteria; phylum Planctomycetota; class Planctomycetia; order Pirellulales; family Thermoguttaceae; genus JANXQG01. The sequence continues at coordinate 1,378 of JANXQG010000557.1, forward strand.
GCGAAGTGGACTTCGATATCCTGACAAAAGAACGGGCGCGATTTATCGAGGGTCAAGGACCATCTCTGTTCTGCCCCGTTGCCCCCGATGGCACCTTCACGACCGAGGCCTCCGATTATCAAGGCCGCTGGGTCAAAGAGGCCGATCGCGATATCATCCGCGAGTTGAAGCGTCGCGGCCTGCTTTTGCATCAAGAACAATACCTGCACGACTATCCGTTCTGCTGGCGGGCCGATGAAGATCCGCTTATCCAATATCCGCGGAGAAGCTGGTTCATCCGCACGACGAAGTTCCGCGACGAGTTGCTCGCGAACAATCAACTCATCCATTGGCTGCCGGAGCACATCCGCGACGGCCGCTTTGGCAACTTCCTGGAATCGAACGTCGATTGGGCACTCTCCCGCGAGCGCTACTGGGGCACGCCGTTGCCAATCTGGGTTTGCGAAGCCACCGGCCACATGGAAGCCATCGGCTCGTACGAAGAACTACAGCAAAAGCCCGGGGTATCCGGATTTGAGGTCTGGGAAAATGCCAAGGCGGCCAACCCGTTGCTGGCCGATCACCTGCGAATTCACAAGCCGTATATCGACGCGGTCACTTACGATTCGCCCAAGGCACCCGGCAAGCGGATGCGACGTGTGTCCGACGTGATTGACTGCTGGTTCGACAGTGGCGCGATGCCGTTCGCCCAATGGGGCTACCCGCACAAGGAAGGGTCCAAGGAGCGATTCCAGGGACAGTTTCCCGCTGATTTTATCAGCGAGGCCATCGACCAGACGCGTGGCTGGTTCTATAGCCAATTGGCGATCAGCACACTGTTGTTCGGAAAACAACCGGCCGACGAGCCGCGAGCGGCTTTGCAATCCAGTACGAAGCCGCTCGCGACTCGTCGGGCGGTTGTTTTCCGAACAACAGTGTGCTGATCGCCAAC
>JANXQG010000130.1 GCA_025356915.1 Planctomycetota bacterium
CAAGCCGGTACTCTTGATTAGTTCGGCGAACGGTGTGGAAGCACTGCGGGTGGAACCGCATAGGGAACAGCAGTAGGGTGGGGAGAGTGCAACGAGCCCAGGAAGAACGCCGAAAAAGTGTTCGGCGAGGGTCTCCCGACCCCGCTGAAATGCCGGTACGGCCTATGCCACTGGCCCATGTGGTTTGAGATACCTGGAGTACATTCCGGCATCACCTTCCACGACCAGGACGTAGAGTGTATCTCCCGCCTGCCAAGCGGCGGCCGACATGCCGCCGGTACTCAAGCTAGGCATGGACGGTGGTATCGACGGCAATCCGGGGATGTTTCTCTGGAGTACATAGAGCGTGGCTCGGCCGCCCATTGTGGGCAAATCGTAGGCTACCGCCGGACCGCCCAGAAACTCTTCGACATGCCGCCAGCGAATGTCCTGCAACGGCACGATATCACGGCCGATGGGATATCCGACCGGCGGTGCCACCCGCGAGACGAACTCACCGAAAGGTTGGTTATCCTTGCCAAAGAAGTCCATGGCCTCTTCGAGCACGTTCGGCGTCTCGTGCCGGGGCGGGTGAGTCTGTATCCAAACGGCGGCCAACAGAACGGCCGCAGCCGAAATCGCGGTGAAACCGACGAGCAGCCGGCGTCGCGAAAACTGCTCCATTGATTTTTGAAGCGGGGTGGGCCGGTCGCTCGTCATTGCGGCAGGCACCTTCACGGTATGCACCGTTACCGTGGGTGCCCCGAGGCAATCCGCCGAGGGGCAGTCCGAAGCTGTTGCTGGAACTAGTTCGGCAAGGCGACGCGAAACCCGATCGGCTAGCCCCGTGGGAACGGGCACGATGCCAAAAGCTGTCTTGATAGCTCCATCAGCCTGTTGTAGACGCCGGAACTGCTCGCGAAGTTCCGAATCTTCCGTCAACTGAGCCGCCAAGTCCGCAAACTGTGGATCGCTCAGGTCGTCGCTGCCGCTACGGCACGACTCCATCGCTTCCCAGAGCTGCTGTCGGCGCACTGACAGATGATCCATCGAACTTTCCTTACGTTTATATCTCTACCGAGTCGGCGACGGCTTTTTCCGCACCGGCTCGGTCTCAATCAACTTCGCCCGCAAATGGCCCTTGGCTCTTGCCAACCGGCTCATCACGGTCCCAATCGGCAAATCGAGCTTCTCCGCAATTTCGCGATAGGAACATTCCTCAAAGTAAAACATCGTTACCACCACGCGAAATTCCGCAGGCAGTTCGTCAATCGCGGCCTGCAACTCGGCGGTATCCACCGCTTGGCCATTTTCCTCTTCGGCTGGCACAGCCTCCAAGTTCACGCCCACGCTGGTGGCGAGATCCGGCTGAGTCTGCTTCACCATTTTCAGAAACGCATTCCGCAAAATGGTGAAGAGCCATCCCCGAGCACGATCGACCTCGCGCAACTGATCCAGCCACTGCTGAGCGAGCAGAAAAACCTGCTGCGTCAAATCTTCGGCATCGTGAACCGAACCCGTCAAACGGTACGCATAACGGTAAACGGCGTCAAGATGATCGTCGATCAATCGCTGAATATTTAAGTTGTTCCGATCGCTGGCCATCGGTGGCCCTAACTGTTAGAGAGTCCTGGAAGCAGATTTATTCCCGAAGAGACGGGAAAAAACTGCTGGAATCGAATGAAAACAACCCTTTCAGAGGGGTGCTGGAGTGCGGTTTTTACTTTCACACCCTGCCAATTGGCGAATTTAGAAGAAATTGTAACTTAGCGGGGAATAAAAGCCTAGATCCCGGTATCTAAGATATAACCGCGGAGAGGTTCCGTCGGAAAAATAGATTACCCCTAGATTTAGAGGAAGAAAAGATGAAGAAGTTGTTTGCATTGGCTTTGCTGTTGAGTTTTGGCGTGATGGTTGGTTGTGGCGAAGAGAAGAAGACGACTGGCGCCACGAAGGCCAGCGGCACGGCCAAGACCTCGGACACCGGAACCCCGGCTCCCGCAAAGGGCACCTGATTCATGGGCGTTTGCCTAAGAATTAAGGGGGAAGGGTGTTCCATGGAATGCCCTTCCCTTTGTTTTGCGCCTTCACACCCCGCGATTGGGGCGTGGAATCCGCCCGCTTGGCACTTGCGACTTCTTTCGGCCGCGGCGATTACGTGTGGAGTGTTCGCCTTCGGCCTCGGCTACCGACTTGCCCATTTGGGACTGCATTTTCTGGATCCGATCGCGCAGGGCGGCGGCTCGTTCAAACTCCAATGCCTCGGCTGCGGCCATCATCTCGACTTCCAACTCGGCAAGAAACTCTTCTGTAATATATTGGGCCTCGTCGCCCTGGCCCACGGCTGCGTAGGACTTGGCATGTGCAACCGCCTCGGATTCGATCCCCGCGTGGATCGCTTTGCGGATCGTCTCGGGCGTGATGCCGTGCTCAAGGTTGTAGGCCCGCTGCAACTCACGGCGGCGACTGGTTTCGTCGATCGCCCGCTGCATCGAGTCAGTCACCTTGTCGGCATAGAGGAGCACCTTGGCGTTGACGTTGCGAGCTGAGCGGCCGATCGTCTGCATGAGCGACGTTTCGCTCCGCAAGAAGCCTTCCTTGTCGGCGTCGAGAATTGCCACCAGTGAGACTTCGGGCAGGTCGAGTCCTTCGCGGAGGAGGTTCACACCCACGAGTACGTCGAAATGTCCCTGCCGCAGATCGCGGAGTAGTTCGACCCGCTCGAAGGCGTCCAGTTCGCTATGCAGCCACTTGCAGCGGACGTTCTGCTTGCTGAAATAGGCCGACAGATCCTCGGCCAGCCGCTTGGTGAGCGTGGTCACCAGCACCCGTTCGCCCGCCTTAGCGCGCTGACGGATCAGTTCCAGCAGATGCGGCACTTGGGTCCGAGCCGGGGCGATTTCGATTTCCGGGTCCAGCAAGCCCGTTGGCCGAATCACTTGCTGGACCACCTCGCCGCCCGTCTTGCCCAGTTCATACGACCCCGGCGTGGCCGAGACAAAGATCACCTGCTTGAATCGGTTTTCCCATTCTTCAAACCGTAGCGGCCGGTTATCCAGTGCGCTAGGCAGACGGAATCCGTGCTCGACCAGCGTCACCTTGCGATTGTGGTCGCCGAAATACATGCCGCGGATCTGCGGCACACTGACGTGCGACTCATCGACCAGCAGCAGGAAATCGTCAGGAAAGTAGCTGAAGAGCGTTTCCGGTGCCGAGCCGGGCGGTCGCCCGCTCAAGGGCCGGCTGTAGTTCTCGATGCCTGGGCAGTAGCCCACCTCCTGCATCATCTCGATATCGAATCGCGTCCGCGCGTTGAGCCGATGGGCCTCCAGGAGCTTGCCGTCCAGGCGGAGGCGTTCCAGCCGTTCTTCCAACTCGCGCTTGATTTCACTCACAGCCCCCTTAATTCGCTCCTCCGGCAAGACGAAGTGCTTGCACGGATAGACGAACAATTCCTCCTTGCGGTCGATCACCTCGCCGCTGGTCGGATTGATGATAGAAAGCTGCTCGATCTCGTCGCCCCAGAACTCGACCCGCAGGGCAACTTCTTCGTAGCTCGGCCAGATTTCGACGCAATCGCCGCGGACGCGGAACTTACCCGGCTGGAATTCAAAGTCCGCCCGATCGTACTGAATATCGACCAGCTTGCTGAGGAGGAAATCGCGATCGACGACCTTGCCAACGTTCAGGCCGACCATCATCGCACGATAGTCTTCCGGCGAGCCTAGGCCGTAAATGCTCGACACACTGGCCACGACCAGCACGTCGCGACGGCTGACCAGCGCGCTGGTGGCTGCCAGTCGCAGCCGGTCGATCTGCTGATTGATCGCGGCGTCTTTCTCAATATAGATATCGCGTTGCGGAATGTAGGCTTCCGGCTGGTAGTAATCGTAATAGCTGACAAAATAATGGACTGCGTTCTGCGGAAAGAACTCTTTGAATTCCGAGTAGAGTTGGGCCGCCAGGGTCTTGTTGTGCGACATAACCAGGGTCGGCCGCTGCATGGCCTGGACCACATTGGCCATGGTGAACGTCTTGCCCGAGCCGGTCACGCCCATGAGAACCTGTTCTTTTTTGCCATTGCGCAGACCTTCGAT
>JANXQG010000563.1 GCA_025356915.1 Planctomycetota bacterium
GCCCTGAAATGTCTTCCTGCCTAGACTTAGCTAGTGAATTTTCTTTTGCTTCCTTCCCTGAACGATCATGCCTGCCGACGAAGAAGAACTTTACCAGGATCATATTCTCGATCACTATGAGGATCCGTATCATCGCGGTCACTGCACGCGCTGCACGCACGCCCACCAGGACGACAATCCCCTCTGTGGCGATGTCGTCCAAATGGAATTGCAGATTGACGAGGTAGGTAACCTGCGTGAACTGTTCTTCGATGGTGACGGCTGCTGCATCAGCCAAGCGGCGGCGTCGATGATCGTGGAGAAGTTCGACGGCCGTACGATCGAGGAAGTCAAAACATTCACTGCCAACGACATGTTGGATCTGTTCGGCGTTCGCCTGACGCCTAACCGACAGAAGTGTTGCCTATTGCCCTGGCGGGTCTTGCAATCCGCTATCTACTCGCCCGTGCAGAACGATGGCTTCGATCCGTCGGAGCCAGGGAAGGTCTGTCACTCATGAGCGCGCTCATGCAAGTCTCGCCATTGGACCCCTTGGCCTACCGCTCCGATTTCCCCATTCTGAGCCGCGAGGTCCGCCCCGGCGTGCCGCTGATCTATTTCGACAATGCCGCCAGCACGCAGCATCCGCGCGAGGTCATCCAGTCGATGGTCCGTTGCTATGAAGAGCATTATGCCAACGTGCATCGCGGCATTCACCAACTGGCCCAGGAGTCAGACGAACTGTTTGACCAAGCCCGAGAAAAAGTTCGCGCGTTCATCAATGCGCCCCAGCGTGAACAGTGCATTTTCACCTACGGAGCGACCTCGGGCATCAATATCGTCGCGCGGAGCTGGGGCGATGCGAATCTCAAGCCGGGCGATGAGATATTGCTCACTGAAATGGAGCATCATGCGAATCTCGTGCCCTGGCAGCAGCTTGCCGAGCGCAGCGGTGCCGTGCTACGGCACATTCCCCTGACGGAAGACGGCCTTCTTCAGTTAGATGCACTCGATACGCTGCTCACCGAGCGAACCAAGCTCGTCGCCTTTGTGGCGATTTCCAATGTGCTCGGCACGATCAACCCAGTGGGCGAGATCATTCGACGCGGGCATCAAGCGGGTGCGCTGGTGCTGCTGGATGGAGCACAGAGCGTACCGCACCAGAAGACTGATGTGCAGGCCCTGGATGTCGATTTCCTCGTCTTCAGCGGTCACAAAATGCTCGGGCCGTCCGGCGTCGGCGTGCTTTATGGCAAGCGAGAACTGCTGGAGGCCATGCCGCCGTTTTTGGGCGGTGGAGGCATGATTCGCCGCGTTCGGTTGGATTCCTTTGAGCCGGGCGATCTACCGGCCAAGTTCGAGGCTGGCACGCCGCCGATTGTCTCGGCCATCGGCCTGGGCGCGGCGATCGATTATCTCAACCGCATCGGTATGGATGCCATCGCTCATCACGAGCGGTTGCTGGTCACTCGTGCCCATGCAATCCTAGAAAAGATCGAGGGCCTGCGGATCCTTGGGCCTACCCCAGAGTACAAGGCAGGAATCGTCAGTTTCTCGCTCGACCAGATCCATGCCCACGATGTGGCCGAAGTACTCGACCGCTCCGGCATTGCCATCCGCGCCGGGCATCATTGTGCCATGCCCTTGCACAATCGCTACAACGTGGGGGCGACTGCTCGGGCCAGCTTCTATCTCTACAACACCCTCGCCGAAGTCGAACAGCTTGCGCCCGGCCTGGATGCGGCAAAACGGGTGTTTCATCGGAAGCGAAATTTCGGATAAGGACC
>JANXQG010000616.1 GCA_025356915.1 Planctomycetota bacterium
CGTCGCTCACCTTACTTTCAAGCGGCTTCCAGTCCTTTTCCTGCACGGACCTGAACTGCATCGAGTAGGCCGCGTAGCTGATCGTGCAGGCGAGCATGACCAGGGCGGCCGCCAGCACGGCCCAAGGCTTTTTGCGGCGGATGAGCCGGTCCATGGTGATTTCCTTCGGCAGCAGATTCGTCCGCAGCCCGCCACTGCCCAGGGCTTGCAAACACAAACCGTAGCAGACGCCGAAAGAAAGGAGGTTGTCTTTGAAGGCCGGCGTGGCCAAGACCTCGGGACCGACCATGCCGCGGAAGGTCTCCACGCGCTCGATCTCAAAACCCAAGCTCTGGGCCAGGTAGCGCCGCAACCCGGGCAATTTGAATGCATTGCCCATGGCCACCACACGGCCGATCTTTGCCGTGCGGTCCAGATTGGTAAAGAACCCAAGTGATCGCTGCAATTCGGTCTGCAAATCGTTGAACACAGGCCGCATTGCCTGGAACACAGCCTTGGGGTCCTGGGCCGTGGTGGCATTCCGCTTCAGGTGCTCGGCCTTGGCGAAGGTGAGTTTCATCTCCTTGGTTAGGGCCTTGGTGAAGTGGCTTCCACCGAGTGGTACGCTACGCTGCCAGACCTTGAAACCATTAGTCACCACCAAGTCCGTGGAGTCGGTTCCTAGCGACACCAGAACGATTGATTCCGGGGGATCGTCGGGGTCGTAAGTCTCGAGGCTAGGCAGGTCTTGCAACATGTCGAACACGACGTAGTTATAGAGTGCCAGCGGGGCGAGTTGCACGATGTCGACTTCGATGCCCGCCTTCACAAAAGGATCGAGCGCGCGGAATACGGCGTCTCGCTTCATGGCGAACAGGCCGATTTCGGTTTCCAGCACAAAGCCCGATTCTTCGCTGCCGCCGCCCATTCGTTGGTAGTCCCAGATCACGTCGTTCAGATCGAAGGGAATTTGCTGGCGTGCCTCGTAGCGGACGATGTCGGGGATTTTCTTAGCCTCCACCGGTGGCAGCTTGATGAACCGAGCCAGACCGCTTTGGCCAGAGACGGAAACGGCCACGCGGTCGTTATGGACCTGATTCCGCGAAAGGAACTGCTTGAGAGCATCGGCCACAAGCTCAATGGGATTGGCGTCGGGCTGCGTGAGGATCTTTGGATATTCAATGTAATCGAAAGCCTCGACGGTGATTTTGTCGGAGTCGTCATGCCCGCGGCAGCGCATTGCCTTCAGGGCACACTGCCCTATATCGATTCCCCAAACCGCGCCCGTTCTGGCCATGTACATATACTCCAAAGAAGATCGGCAACCACCGGGCCGTCTCGCGCCCTCGGTTGGACTGCACAGCACAGACTGCGCAGCATACTCGTGTCATGCTCTGTTTCCGCACTCTTGCTCTGTTCCTGACGGCTCCCAAGCCCGAAAAGGCGAATCCAGAGTGGACCGAAAAAGAGCCATCTGTCTCTAAACCCTAATTTATCGCAAAGGGATGGCCGGTGTCAACCAAAAAACGTCGAGGTATGCACTAGATTTAGGGGGAGGGTTCGGGATTCTAGGTTCAAACGTTATACTAAGAGGGCATTTCATCCAGGAACCCCTCTTATTAATGGAAAAACTTACCCCCATATTGCCGTGCCGTGGGCGAGATGACCTAAGCGAACCGCAGTCGGCCGCCCAGGCCGAGGAACTGCTGGCGGCTTGGACCGCCCTCTGGCATCCCGCACTGGTGGCAGCGGCTGGCTCCATGCCTCGATGGACGGCCGCGGTTTCGCCGCCGGACGATCCGGCCGGACACCTGATACTTCTACCTCCGACGGCCGAACCGTTGCTTCCTGAGGATTGGCTCAGCCACGCCGAGCACCTGGGGGCACGCCTCATCCGCGGCCAGAGCCGACGGCCTGATATGATCGCCGCAGCCCTGGCGACGCTCAACTCTCCGCCACCGCCAATCGATCCCGACTTGGCGGCCGATTTCCTCGCCTTGGGATACTCCCACTATGTGATCGAGACCATCACGGTAAGCATTCGCTATGCGAACAGTCTCGATGAGTCGGCCTTTGAACGCGAATTGCTGGCCGCGGCGGTGGCTGCCTGTGGCGGCGATAACGACGAAGCCCGAGCAAGACTTCAGGCGGCCCATGACCTCTTGCATACGGCGCGAGAATACAATTATCCTAGCGAGTCGCATCTGCTGGACCTGACACTCGTCGCCTCGACGACCCTGGGTGCCGCCCTGAGGGCACAATTGACCGGCGGTGGGCCGGCCGGCGATGCTCCATGCAACCTGCTTCTTTCCGCTCAGGTTCTCCAGGAGATGGCCGACCGCGAACCCGCTACGCTGGATGCCCTGCGTCATGCCTTGCAACAAGGCACCGCGAGCATCGTTGGCGGCGAGTTCCGCGAACTGGAATTGCCGCTGCTCTCCCCCGAGGCCATTCGAGAGCAGCTTGAAAAAGGCTTGTCGATCTACCACAAACACCTCAACACGCGGCCGAGCGTCTTTGGGCGGCGGCGTTTTGGCATGACGCCGATATTGCCGCAGATTCTCGATCACCTACGATTCACCGGGGTGGTGCATGCCACGCTCGACGACGGCCACTTTCCCGCGGGCAATACCAGCCGCCAACGCTGGGAAGGGATCGACGGCACGACCATTGAGGCAATTCTCCGTGTGCCGGTCGACGGTTCGCGTGCCGAAGGTTTCCTGCGCATGCCGCACTCCCTGTCCGGCGTCGGCGATATGGACCATCAGCCCACGGTGATCTTTGCCCACTGGCCGGGTAATACAAGCCCCTGGTACGAAGACATTTATCGGTCGCGTCGCTATACGACGGTACTAGGCTCGTTCCGCACGCTGTCTGATTATTTCGAGCGGACCGGCACGTCGGGGCATCAAACGACACCGAAAGCTGACGAATATCGTTCGCCGTACTTAAAACAAGCGGTGGCTGCCGGCGAGCCTGATCCGATCTCCCGCTGGGCGCGATATTACGCCCGGCGGACCATGGCCGAGGCGGCTCAATCGATTGCCGCACTGGCCACCCTGGCCGGTGGAAAGCCTTCGGTCTGCGTCGAAGGCCTCTTGGACAACATCGATGGTTCATTGACGACGCCTGCGGGCGAGGCCTCGCTGGAGGAGCGATTGACCGAAGTCAGTAAGACGGCGTCGGCTGACTTCGCGCAAGCGATTGGGGCGCAAACCGCACAAGACGCGGGAAAAGCACTGGCTGGTGTCGTGGTAACGAATCCCCTGAGCTTTTCTCGTCGTATACACGTGGATGTGTCCGGCCTCGATTCTCTGCCCGAGACGGGTGGTGCCGTTTTATGTGCTGGCGTGGAGGCGGGTCGGAAGTCGATTGTGGTGGAGGTTCCGCCGCTGGGCTATGTCTGTGTCGTTCCCGCAAGCGGCCAGATGCCCTTAAAGCCGGCCCCGCGACGCTTTGGCCTCTTTCGTAAGTCTCCGCCACAGCCGCGGCCGATGGCCAAACTGATCGCCTCGCCCGGAGGTGCCGTGTTGCGGAACGAGTTCTTTGAACTGGCCATTGATCCCCATACGGGCGCACTCCGCTCGGTCTTCGACTTTCATTCCCGCGCACCGCGATTGGCCCAACAGGTGGCCATGCGCCTGCCGGGTGCGGCCGACGAGGAAAGTGCCTACTCGATCATGGCGGCCGATGAGATTCGTCTGCTGGCCAACGGCCCGGTGACGGGCGAGGTTCTGGTCCGCGGACGGCTGGTCGATCGAAATGGCCAGCTTCTGGCCGGTTTTCAGCAATCGACACGCATCACTTGGGGCAGTCGCGTGATCGAGGTGGAAATTCAGCTCGATCCCCAGCGACAACCGGACGCCGACCCGTGGAACTCATATTATGCGGCTCGATTCGCATGGGGTCAGGATACGCCGACGCTTTATCGTAGCGTGAATCAAGCAACCCTTGCGACCGACGTCGCACAACTGGAATCGCCGCACTTCTTGGAAATTCGCGGCGAGGCAGGTCGCACGACAATCCTCACTGCGGGCCTGCCTTATCATCACCGTCGCGGCATGAGGAAACTCGATTCGCTCTTGATCGTGCGAGGCGAGACAGCCCGACGATTCCGCCTAGGCATCGGTATCGACCTGGTGCAGCCGATGGCCGCAGCGTTGGATTTCGCGGCACCGTCACCAATGGTTCCGGTTGTGGCGCAGCCCAAGAACGATTCCGCCTGGCTTTTCCATCTCGACTCGCGCTCGGTGATCGCCACCCATTGGGAACCAGTCATTGAGAGTGGTTCTATGACCGGCTTCCGTGTGCGCCTACTGGAGACGGAGGGGCGTCACGTTTCGCTCGGCCTGCGTTCATTCCGCACCCTTCAATCGGCACAAAAGGCAGGCAGTGCCGACCGTCCGCCCGACGATTTGACCCTCGAAGGGGATCGCGTCATGGTGCCTTTGCGGCCCTACGAATGGGCCGAAGTAGAAGGGCATTTTTAGAAATTTTCACCCACGCCTAGGTTTGATTTGGCAAAATTCCGAGAGTGCGATTACAATGAAGGTTATGGGTTGGGAACCTACTTCACGGGAGTAACGGGTGTGAACGAAGAACTACGGCAACCACGACTATTGACGTTTTATCAGGTCTACTTGGATCGGCCGGACTGTAGTGTCTTTTCTGGCCGAGTGGGTGGTTGCTACATGGCAGGCACCTTGCAGCGACTGGCCAGTCACCCGCGTCGCGAGATCCGCCGCGCGGCGGTGCTGGCCTTGGGGTGCCTGGGCGATTACGATTCCAACCCTACCCTCGGCACGGCCTTGCTCGATGAGGACCGTACCGTCCGCATCCTTGCCGAGAACAGTATCCGCCAAGTATGGACTCGGGCGGCCGGCGAGAAGCACCGCGCGCTACTCGACACGATCATCCGCCTGAACGCCGCGCGGCAGTTCGGAGAGGTTGTTCGCATGGCTAGCGATTTAATCGAGCACACACCGGCCTTTGCCGAGGCCTGGAATCAGCGGGCTTACGCTCATCACGCACTCGGCCATTATGACCAGTCCATCCGAGATTGCCACGAGGCATTGGAGATCAACCCCTATCACTTTATTGCCGCCGTGGGCATGGGTCGGGCCTATCTTGAGTTGGGCAATCCAGTCTTCGCGCTGGAAAGCTTCCGTCGTGCCCTACAGCTCAACCCAGATCTCGAAGGAGTTCGCGCCCAGGCCAACCATCTGGCAAAGTTGGTGGAAGGAACTTAGCACGCTTTACCGCACGGCCGCCGTTTGAGCCGCCGGCCGCAGCGATTGCGAGGCTCGATCAGCATAATAGTGAGGATTAGAGCGAAATTTCTCGAGCGTGCCTTCATCGGCGAACAGATAGACATGGCCGTCGAACTGTAGACCGTGTTCGCGGAAGCCCAAAACCGAACGGCCCTCTTCCAGCAAGAGGACCACGTCGCTGCCGGAACCGACCGGCGCATAGTGGTCGGGATCGGCCAGGAAGCGGCGGTGTTCCTCCACACCGCTAAACAGATAGGTCCGACCGCGGTGAATGGCCCCCCAAGCCTTCTTGCCTGCCTGCCAGCGAGAG
>JANXQG010000624.1 GCA_025356915.1 Planctomycetota bacterium
CGGCGATGAAGGCGGCGCGATCGGCATCGGCCCCGCGGATACTCGCCTGCCGCATGGCCGGTTCGCCGCTGCGGACGATCCACGCCAACTGCGACCACATGCGAATCAAAGTCATCTGGTGTAGGAGCATCGGCAACGCGGTACCAGGTGCGTTTTCGGTCAACCATGGCCGCAAGTCGGCTGGCACGCAGTAGTTCTCGCCCTGCTTGTCCAAGAGGCCCAAGGCGGCCAGGGCATCCAATAGGATCGTCGTCGCCCGTAGGTTCGAGCCGAGGCGGATGGTGATTGGCTCCGCAGGCAGGGAGTCGTCTCCCAGGAGCGTGAAGAGGTTCAGTTCGGCGGCCGCCCCGAGTACGGCCAGAAAGCGGTAACCGCCGGCCATTTGCATGATTTGTTCTCGATCGGGCTTTTTGCTGGTTGCCATGGCAGTCCCCTTGGGGGTATGATGTAATTACTTAGGGCGGGGCGAGTGAAACGATCCCCACCCTGAATCTAAAATGGTGGTGTTCGCCTGCGGCTCGTCCCACCTTGAATCTCATTTTACAAAATTTGTAAAGTACAATATAGGGAGGCGTTTTCTGCTTTCCAGGATCGTAACATGCGCATAGGCCCGATTATCGCTGCTTTCATCGTGTCGCTGGGATTTACTCTGGCCACGCGAGCCGAGAATAACAATCAGGCCGAGAAACCAGCCGCGGATCGCGGTCCCAAGCTGGGCGAGCCAGACGTGCAGAAATGGAAGATCGGAATGATTGTGTCAGCCTCCGGCGGACCTGTAGGACGTTTGACCGGTACAACCACCGTGCCGATGGACTGGCCCGAGCAAAGCGTCAAGCTCGTCGGCCAGGATCTCTCGCCTGGCGTGACCGTGAGCTACAAGTCTTTCGGCACGGCGAGGCAGATGATTGTCGGCATACCGCGGGTGGCCGATGGCAAGGAGGTCCACGCGATCCTCACCCTGGCGATCGAGCGGCACACGCTACTGCCGCCAGACGAAACCGATCTGTATGTCGTACCCGACGCCAAGAAGCTGCCGCCTGACTTCAAGCAATACCTGAGTCCCAGTCCGCTGATCGAAAGCAATCACGCGCGGATCAAGGCCATCGCCAAGCAACTCGGCGAGGGCCAGACCAAGGCATGGCCCCATGTTCGCGCGATCTACGATTGGGTCCGCAAGACGATCCAGTATCAAAAGGACGCACCACTCACCGGTTGCATGGAAGCCATCGAACAGGGCAGCGGCGATTGCAACCAGTTGACTTCGACGTTCATCGCCATCTGTCGGGCAAGCGGCATTCCAGCCCGCACGGTCCAGATCCCCGGACACTGCTATCCGGAGTTTTATCTGGAGGATGACCAAGGGCAGGGGCATTGGTTTCCGGCCGAGGCATCGGGCACCGAGGCATTTGGCGGCATCCTCACGCATACGCCGATCTTGCAGAAGGGGGACGCCTTTCGCATTTCCGTACCCGGAACAAAGACTGAGACGTTCCGCCTTCTCCCCTCGAATCTGACCAGCCCGAACAAAAAGTTTGTTGGCCAGCCTAAGTTGAAATTGGTATGCGAACCGGTAGATGACTGAGAAAATATATTATGCTCCGCTTTACCTTCTGCAGTATCCTGATTATCCTTTCCTGCGTCTCGCCCGCGCTGGCCCAGTTCAAAGAAAGCGATCCTGGCGGGGCGAAGACGGGCGTTGCCCAGACGCATAAATGGAAGGCCGGCGTTGTGATCACCGCCCTGGGCGGGCCGTGCAGGTCCATCCGCGGCTATGTGCCGGTGCCGATCGAGTGGCCGGAGCAGACGGTCAAGGTCACCCAACAAGAGGTTTCGCCGGGAGTTAAGGTAAGCTACCAAACTCTCGAAGAAACTGCCAAACTGATGATAGTAAACATTCCCTGGATTCCCGCAGGCGAAAAGGTTCAGGCGGTATTGACCTTTGAAGTGAATCGCAGCATGCAGTTGCCGCCGGATGACAAAACGGCCTTCGTGCTGCCGGTGGTTAAAGAACTCAGCCCCGCATTGCGACGCTACCTGACGGCCAGTCCCAAGATTGAAGTCCAGAACGCCAAGATCCGCAAAGCGGCCAAGGAGACGGGGTCCGAAGCCAAGTTGGCATGGGACCGCGTGGAAGCCCTGTACGATTGGATGCGGACGCAGGTGAAATACAAGACGGGCGACCCGGTGAAGGGGGCGGCGGCTGCGCTCAAGGACGGCTTTGGCGGTCACGACGACATGACCTCGCTGTTCGTGGCCCTTTGCCGCGCGGCCGATATCCCTGCCCGCACCGTCTGGGTGCCGGAATTCTCCTACGCCGAATTCTATCTGCTGGACAAGAAAGGCGAAGGCCATTGGATTCCCTGCTCACCGGCGGGAGCCAAGGCGTTCGGCGAAATGCTCGACACCAAGCCCGTGCTGGCCAAGGGTGATAACTTCCGTCCTCCCTATGAAAGCCGCGAGCATCAGCGGTATATCAAGGAGTATCTGACGGGTGCTCCGGCGTCATCCCAAGGCGGCGGCCGGCCTAGCGTGCAATTTATTCACCAGATAACGAATTAGCAGG
>JANXQG010000669.1 GCA_025356915.1 Planctomycetota bacterium
GCTGGCCACATCCTCGGTCTCGGCATACCACTCGCTACGGTTTACCGCGAAGAGTTTTTCAAGATTCTCCGCGGGAATCTCCAAACCTTTGAGGTCGAGACTCTCGGTCGTGGGTACGTAACCGATCGGCGTCCGCGTGGCGTCGGCGTCGCCGCGGCAACGGTCGAGGATCCACTCGATCACGCGGAGGTTTTCGCCGTAGCCCGGCCAAAGGAACTTGCCGTTCTCGTCGGTACGGAACCAGTTGACATGGAAAATCCGCGGAGGATTAGCCATCCGCCGGCCCATCGATAGCCAGTGCTCGAAGTAATCGCCCATGTGGTAGCCGCAGAAGGGCAGCATGGCCATCGGATCGCGTCGGACCTCGCCCACCTTGCCAACCTGGGCGGCCGTTCGCTCCGAGGCCATGGTGGCACCGACGAACGTGCCATGCTCCCAGTCAAATGCCTCATAGACCAGCGGCGCAAGCGATGCTCGGCGACCGCCGAATATGATCGCCGAAATCGGCACGCCATGGTGATGCTCCGTGCGGCGCGAGACGGAGGGGCACTGGGTCAGCGGAGCGGTGAAGCGGCTGTTGGGATGGGCACCAACGACCGGCTTGCCGTCGGCATCCTTCAGGCCAGGTTGCCAGGGACGGCCTTGCCAGTCGATCCCCTCGGCCGGCGGCTCGCCTTCGCCACCTTCCCACCACACGTTGCCGTCCTTCGTCAGCACGACGTTGGTGTAAATGGTGTTGCGGGTGATGGTCTTCATCATGCTCGGGTTGCTCTTCTGGTTGGTTCCCGGCCCCACGCCGAAAAACCCACTCTCGGGATTGATGGCCCAGAGCCGCCCGTCGGTGTCGATCCGCATCCAGGCGATGTCGTCGCCCACGGTCCAGATGCGATAGCCCTTGATCTTCAGGCCCTCGGGAGGAACGAGCATGGCCAAGTTGGTCTTGCCGCACGCGCTGGGGAAGGCGGCGGCGATATACTCAATGCGGCCTTCCGGGTCTTCGATGCCCATGATCAGCATGTGCTCGGCCAGCCAGCCTTCTCGCTTGCCCAGATAGCTGGCAATCCGCAGCGCAAGGCACTTCTTTCCCAACAGCACATTGCCGCCGTAGCCGGAGCCACAACTCCAGATCGTGTTGCCTTCAGGGAAGTGAAGGATCAATCTGCGCTTGATGTCCAAATCGGCCTTGCTGTGCAGGCACTTGGTAAACTCGTTGCCACTGCCGAGCTGCTTCAGGACGGGCGAGCCGATGTGCGCCATGATCCGCATGTTCAAGACGACATAAATGCTATCGGTCAACTCGACACCGATCTTGCTGAACGGCGAGCCGACAGGCCCCATCGAAAAGGGGATCACGTACATCTTCCGCCCGCGCATCGAACCCTTGAAGATTTCGCCGGCGCGGCGATAGCCTTCCTCGGGCGACATCCAGTTGTTGGTCGGGCCAGCATCCTCGCGCAGCGTGCTACAAATGAACGTCAGATCCTCGGTCCGCGCCACGTCGTTGATGGCCGTGCGGTGATAGAGACAGCCGGGGAGTTTTTCCTGATTCAGCAGGGTCATTTCGCCGGTCTGAACGGCCTCTTGCGTGAGGCGATCTTTCTCTTCTTCGGACCCGTCAATCCAAACAATCGAATCCGGCTCGCACAAACGAGCCATTTCCTCGACCCATTCCTGAAGTTCCCGATGCTGATTCATCTGATTTCTTTCCTGATCCCATGGCGAATTCTGAAATACAAAAACACCATTGTAATCGAGGATTCGGCCGACTAGAACCCCCCCCTTTTCGCACGGTCCGTGAGATCGAAAGGTGAAGAGTGAGTTATTTCGCCAACTCTCGCGTTCCGGGCTTGAAATGCGGCCAGGCGGAGGTGTATTTCACGGTCGTCCGCGGGCGTTCGAGGTGGGATATTTTCACCAGCAGTTCCTCGGCCAATGCCTCGTCGATCGCCCCGGTGAGATCGGAAATCTTCTTCGTGCCGGGCACGACTTCGTCGCAGCGAATCAGATGGACGCCGAACGGCGAACGGACTGGAGGACTGATCTGTCCGGCTTTAAGCTCAAAAGCGGCGCGGGAGAACGACTCGTCCATGGGACCATGGCGGCCGATCTTGCCGAGTCGGCCGCCTTGCTTGCCGCTGGGGCCGGCGGAGTATTTTGCCGCAGCCGCGGCAAAGTCGAGCTTGCCGGAGGTAATCTCCGCACGGATCGATTCGGCCTGCTTCTCCAATGCCTCGGTCTCCTTTTGGCTGGCCCCGGCCACAGGGCGAAGAAGAATGTGGCTGACGACCAACTCCGTGCCGTCCAGATCGCCGTGGTGATTCTGGAACCAGGTCTCACGACGTTGTGGCGTGCGGTACTTGGCCAGATAGCGATCCCAGACCAGCCGCCAGAGAACCTGTCGTTCGAGATCGGCCTGGGTGATTGATTCAGCCTTGGGTACGTCGGACACTTTGCGGCCCTCTGCGGCCAAGCGGATCTGGAACTGTTTTTGGGCCTTGGCCAGTTCCGCTGCACTCGGGACATCGCCTGCACGGAGTGCGTAGGCAAGAACCAGCCGGCGATTGACGATCTCTTCCAACACCTGGGCCTGAGCCATCGGCAACATATCGCCGGTCGGCTTTTTGTTACGAAAGACCAAGTCCATCATCTGCTGAGTCTCGGCCACTTCGACCGGGTCGTCGCCCACCATGGCGGCGACAGCAGGCTCCGTCGGCCGCGCCTGCGCAAAGCTTGGGGTGGCGATCGAAAGGAAGCCAAACAGCCAAACGAATCTCGCGTTCATGGGCCCCGTCCTTTGTGATGCATGCGTGGGCCGCCCACACGGAAGTGCGCAGCACGGCCCCATGGTAGTTTAGCACCAATTTGGAGTGCGAGGGCTTGCCCTCGCTTTTCCTGCCTCACTTTTCAAAACGCGTGCGCAGCGTATAGGTTGGAAACCGGCCTGAAAAGCGGTGGCAAGCCAGCCGCGCTCCATAATAGTTGCTCAGTCCCACCACCAGCGGTCGGCTGCTTGCGGCTTCGCGGCGTTGCTGGGCCGCTTCTCCTGAAGCTGTGGATAGCTCTCGACCTTGATCGCTTGCCGGCTCACCAGTTCGCTGGTCTTCACTTCCACGCCGCCGCTGACATGCGCGACAAACAGGCCCTGACGGAGTACGCGATAGTTGACGACCGAATCGACTTCCTTGGGGACAGCCCCTTGTTGGACGACGAATGCCTGCGGATTGCCAAAATAGGCCATGTGCCAGTTCACCTTGTCGGCCATGCCTTCTTCGCGAACGAGCGAAGCGGCCAGGGCCAGGTCACACAGGTTTCGTAACTCGGCATAGATCGGATATTTCACGCAAAGTTCTCCGAAGTGCTTGGTGAAGCTCTCGGTGAACTGGCGATTCAGCGGCTCCGATTCGCCGGGGTGGATCCGCTCGCCCTGGGTCGTGAGGTGTTCATTTTCGCTCTCGACCTTTACGCCCTGGCCGCGGATGTTGAAAGCCAGATGGTCCTTGGAAGTCTGGATGGAATCGTAGTTGAGCGTGAACCACCAACGGAGCACGCCCATTTCTTTAGGCGGGGTCTTGATCTGACTCATGTAGCTCGTCACGCCCGGCACGCCTTCTTCCAGGCCCATGCCGACGAGTTTCATGCGGTAGTCGGCCTCGACCAGTGTGCGTGCCGCTCGGGTCTGGGGATCCAATCCGCCGAAGACCTCAATGTCTTGCTTGCCGACCGCGGCGCGGAACTGCTCGCACCAAGTTTTGAGGGCGGCAGTCCCTTCAGGAATTCGCCGTTTGCTCCACTTGGCCTGGAATTCCTGGACGTTTTTCAGCGATTCCTTGCGCGGATTGATCATGCAGCCGAAATGGGCATCGCGGTTGGTCATCATCTGGCGGAAAATAACCACAAGGTCATCCAGCCGAACGACCGGGTCGCCCGTATCGCGCGAGACAATGCGGTTTTCAGCTCCCAGAATCCAGTCGCCCGCCGGTCCGGCCAGCACCAGGTCGCCCGTCTCGGGATAGACGAACACGTACTCGATCCGCCGCAGACCTGCGAGATACTTCATCGTTTCATCAACGCCCTGGCCCAGGGCCTCATTGAGCTGGATCTGCTTCTCCAGCCGAGTGAGCGAGATCATCCGCAGAGGCGAACTGCACCGCACATCGTCCTGGCCCACCCGCTGCTGATTATTGGCACGCAGAGCAGCTAGGTCTCCCGTACGGGCTTCTTTCATCAAGGGACGCAATATACCCTTGGGGTCAACATAGACGCCGGTGGCAAATTCCGACAGGGTGCCGATGCCGCCGTTGTCCGCCCAGGTCTTGGTCGCAACGGTGCTGGTGATGAGAGCCTTGAGCGGTTCAAAGTCGGCTGCGCCGTTGCCAGCGGCTGCACCACCGATCGGCGCGACGCCCTGGGCTGCCAAGATATGGGCGCGGAGGCGATCATCACCGACGCGAGCCACGGTTTTCACGGCGGCTGCTGGCGCCCCGGCCTGAATCTGGGCCGCAGCCACCTGCGCGAGCATCGCGTCGCGCTGCTTCGGATCCGCCACCTTTTGAGCGGCGTCGAGGGCCGGGGCGAATTCGCCCGCAGCCAACTGGGCCTGAACACCTGCATTCGGCGGATCCCCCCGAGATGCCGAGGCTATCGACCCCAGAAGGCCGACTCCTACTAAAAGTATCAATACCTGCCTCAATCCAACTCTGACTGTTCCGGTTCGCAACAACATATTTGGCTCCATCAATGGGACTGGCCCGTTATATACCCTACTACCACTATGAGCAGACGAGGCAAGAAATGCAAGCAGGAAAAATGCAAAGCCCAACGTAAAAAGGTCAGGTCGATGTTTTCGGGCAAGGATCTCTGGTAAATTCCACCCGTTTTTGCCGAAAAATGGACCGACGCCCAGGTTGGGTTGTACATAAATTGTAGGGTGCTTGGAGCGAACCCTTAGGGAAATGGTGGGTTACGCTAGGGCGATAGAGGATCTCCAAGGCAAATACCTTGCGCTAATGCCGCTTCTGAGCATTGCTCAGGCAGGGATAGACGGGAGACATGGCCCCGTCCTCCTCCAGGAACTTCTTGTTCCCCGATTCCACAAAAACATCGGATCGGTTGAGGTTCTAAATGGCTTTGCGTGATTCCAGGAGATGCCCTACAGCTACAGTAACGCGTTTTCCCGACTTTGCAATTCTCCTGCGAATCTCCTGCTGCCGGTGGACTGGCACACGTCGAGAGGGTATTCTGATTCACATCGCCAACCTTCGGTGGCAAAGGCAAAAACATCTGAACTGCAATGAGGAGATCGCTATGTACCGCATCGTATCGCTACGCAATAGTCTTCTTGGGCCATCTCTGTCGGCGGCGGTGGCCGTTACGATTGTCTTAGCTTGGACGCCCATGGCCGCTCAGGCGGCGGCGCCCAACTCCGAAAGGCTCTCCCTCTGGTCCGGTCAGGCACCCGTGGGCGGCGGTAAGTTTGAGTCGGCTGGTGTTTCAGTTACTGTCCACCGTCCGGCCCCTGAGAAAGCCAATGGTGCGGCCATGGTGATTTGCCCAGGCGGCGGGTATGGGGGCCTGGTGACTGGCGCGGAGGGGCATGGCATTGCCAAGTGGCTCAATCAGCATGGCATCGCAGGGATCGTGCTGGAGTACCGTCTCCCGGGCGGAAGATCCTTCGTGCCGCTGATCGACGCGCAACGAGCCATCCGCATGGTTCGCTTCAACGCCAAGCAGTGGAACATCAACCCAAATCAGATCGGCGTCATCGGCTTCTCGGCAGGCGGGCACCTGGCCTCCACGGCAGGCACTCACTTCGACGACGGCGATCTCAAAGCGACTGATCCAGTCAATCGCGTGAGTTGCCGCCCCGATTTCGCCATCCTGGTCTACCCGGTTGTCACGATGGGCTCGAAGACCCATGGCGGCTCGAAGGCGAACCTGCTGGGCCATAATCCCAAGCCGGAACTGGTGGACCTTTTCTCCAACGAGAAGCAAGTCACCGACAGGACGCCGCCCATGTTCCTGGCCCATGCCAAAGACGACACGCTCGTCTCGCCGGAGAATAGCCGGATGCTTTACGAGGCGTTGAAGGCACACAAGCTGGTGGCGGAATACTTGGAACTGCCGAGCGGCGGCCACGGACTGAACGGCTACAAGGGGCCCATGTGGGATGCCTGGCAAACCAAGTCGCTTGAATGGCTGGTGTTGCAGAAGATGATCTCCGACGCCGATACCAAGGGCACGGTTGGGTCAGGCAAGTAAATAACCGAGTTCTCTGCCTTGCGTCTATTTCCGTAACCTATCCTTGATTAACCCAACGATTGCATGGGCCATGTTTTTATTCGCAAATACATCCCAAGATTGAAAGATACAACATGAGCGACATTCTCTGCCCAGCCCAACTCGATAGCAACTCGTTGTATGTCCTGTCCCCGCTTCCTCCAGCGAAGACCTACTTTGCTCCCGCTGGTCGAGACACCCCTGCTGAGCTTTGTCGCAAGGCAGCGGTCATCGAACGTATTCCACTGCTCAATAATGCCCTGGACGCCATGCCGAACATGGTGATGATCCTCAACAACAATCGGCAGATCGTTGCCGCCAACCGAAAATTGCTCACCATTCTCGGTGCCAGCGTGGGGGAACTCGTCGAGAAGAGACCCGGAGAGGCGATCAACTGCATTCGGGCCAAGGATGGGCCTGACGGCTGCGGCACGAGTACGCATTGTGCAACCTGCGGGGCTGTCAATGCGGTCATGGATAGCATGAAGAACAATGCCGAGGCTGTGCGAGAATGCCGTATTTTGGTCCAAACCCCATCTGAGGTTGTCCCGCTCGACATTCGGGTGACGGCTTCTCCATTTAAGGTCGAGAATGAAGCCTTCGTCCTGGTAGCAATTGAAGACATTAGCAATGAAAAAAGAGTGGCCGTCCTCCAACGCACATTCTTCCACGATGTCCTGAATACGGCTGGTTGCATCCTGGGCTATGTGGATTACCTTGCCTCCGACTCATCCTCTGACCCAGAAGTGTGCGATCGGTTGTCGAGCCTCTCCAGGCAGTTGATTGAGGAGATTCAATCCCAGCGGGATTTACTCCACGCCGAATCGGGTGAATTGAAGCCCAATCACGTACCGCTCAAGGCAGGTCAAGTTTTGGACGAACTTCGCACTCAGTACCTCAAGCACCCGGTAGCAGTGAACCGAAACATCTCTATCGGCCAGACGTGGGAAGGGGCGGTCATCACGGATAAGCAGATTCTCCAGCGTGTTCTCGGCAACATGCTGAAAAATGCTCTTGAGGCTACATTACCAAAAGGAACCGTCACTTTATCCTGCATCGACAACGGCGAGACCGTGACTTTCGCAGTCAATAACCCGGAAGTCATGCCCAAAGAAGTCCAGCTTCAGGTCTTCCAGCGGTCGTTCAGTACCAAGGGCGAACCGGGCCGGGGGATCGGAACCTACAGCATGAAGCTGTTTGGGGAACGGTATCTGAAGGGCCGAGTGGATTTTGCGAGCCGAACTTCTTTAGGCACAACCTTTCGGCTGGCGTTGCTGAAGAAGCCGCTGCCGGTGTAGTGCGGGATACAGGAGAATATCCTGCCTCTGGAACGTCGATCGGGTTACTATGGCGTTGTAAAATAAGTTGACCAATCACCGTAGGACGGATTGGCAATCCGTCCTACGAGCGACTGCGCAAGTTATTGTTTTTTCAGTGGCTATCGTCCTTCTTGAACCGTTCCCTCACCTCACTTCGGTGGTGCTGGTGGCTCGATGACTGGGTACTTGCCGGAGAGAGCTTTGAGGAATTCGACGAGATCCTGCGAATCCTTCTCACTGAACTTGGTTTCACGCACCGACTTGAGCATCTCGGACAGGTTCGGGTTGTCCTTGCCGCCGCTGGCCATCAGAGCCACCGCATCTTCCAACTTGGTGGCGCTACCGTCGTGGAAGTAGGGAGGCGTGTCGGCCACGTTTCGCAGCGAAGGGACGCGGAACTTGCCCAGATCGCCCTCC
Source organism: Planctomycetota bacterium (assembly GCA_025356915.1). Classification (GTDB taxonomy): domain Bacteria; phylum Planctomycetota; class Planctomycetia; order Pirellulales; family Thermoguttaceae; genus JANXQG01. The sequence goes on from JANXQG010000669.1 coordinate 8,013, forward strand.
TTTTCCGTGACTTTTTTGCGGCCCTCGTCGGGATTAGGCTTGTCCATGCCCACGCCTGCGTTGAAGAACTTGTAGTTACTGAACAACGGCTGGGTATGGCAGGACGAACAATTCGTACGGAAAAGCTCCCAGCCTCGCTTCTGAGCGTCGGTAAGTGCTTTCTGATCGCCTTGCACGGAACGATCATAAGGTTCTGGATCGTGGCTTCCAGCGGAACTCCGTCGAGATTAACGCGAAGGGGTCATGTCCATGTGTTCTGGCAAGGATCGATCTCGGGTGAATTTCATACGGTCTCGCCGAAAAATGGACCAGACCCCGGACTTTGTAATTCTCCTGCGTCCTGCGATTAACACCCATGCGCAATGCCATCGGTTTGGGACACTCCGATCAGTTCGAGTTGCCGTAGTATGTCGAGCAATTTCGGCTCTCGAATCGGCTTGGTAAGATAGCTCTCACACCCCTCACGGAAGGACCGGATGCAGTGCTTGGAGTCGTACTGAGACGTGATCATGATGACCTTGGCGCCATCGGTGCAGTAGACACCGTGTTGGGACTCGGATTGGCGGATGGCCGAAAGTACGTCGTGCCCGTCGATGTCCGGCATCAGGAGGTCCAGGCAGATCAGGTCGTAGGGGCAACCATCGTCGAGGGTCTGCCGCACCATGTCCACCGCCTGCCGACCGTTGACGGCAGTATGGCACTGGCCATAGCGGCTTAAGATATCTGCCAGCACTTCACGGCAAACGCCATCGTCGTCAACAATCAGGAATTTTGCGTCGTGGTCGAATTGCATAGTTGCCTCCCGGCTAGGATTCCCCCCCTGTCAGTCGCCGGAACAAGCGGCCGCCCAGTAATGAAGTATAGCTTAAAAAATTAATCGAGCTGGGATGTCGTCATTTCCGTTCTGAAGAGGTTTTGTCAAAAACGGGGCTATTCTCACGTCACGCTCCAAGTCGTCGTGCGTTCGGGGAGTGCGGTAGTATGCTGAGCAACTATAGGATACGAATAGCACCGGAAAATTGTAGAATAAAAGGTGCAGACTAAATCAGTTGGGCCGGGGTCTAAAGGGTGACGGAAAGACCGACCGTGCGGAATATGCGGCCCTTCTGGTTTCTGAAGATGATCGTGCCGACAATCGTGATGCCGATGATTGATTTGATGGCCCATCGGCCTGATTGCACCCAGACAGCAAAGCTGCTAGACTGCTCAGGGTATCGATTGGAACAGGAGAGTAGCCATGGCCCGATACCTGATTTATGCCGCGTTTTGCGTGGCGATTTTGTGCGCAAAACCGCAGACGGCATTATCGGCGGCGCCCTCTGGGCAGAACCACAAAGCCTATCAGCGGGACAAGGACGCGCTGAGCCGTTTCCCCGAACTCCATGGGCCGGAGAAGCACGCGTCCGCCGCGCTGGAACCGTCCTGCGGTTCACCGTTGCCGGCCGATTGCCAATTTGACAGATCGCCTGAGTTCTCGGGTATCGAATTGACGGGGCGGCATGTGCAGTACGGCAACGCCGACACATGGTATCCTTCCTGGGCCGCAGATGGAAATCTCTATTCGCCGTGGACCGACGGCTACCTGCTGGAAGGTACGGAAGGCCGTCAGCAGGTGCCGTTCGACGAGAAGCATCCTGCGGATGCGTGCAACTCGGTCGACTTTCTCGGGCGCAAGGCAGCAACAGCCCAGGCGAAGATCGTGGGGGATGATCCGCTGCACCTGAAAATCATCAATCTGGCACCGAGGATCGACGCCAGCCCCAAGCCCTACGAAGGCCGCTATCCGTGCGGCAGCCTTGTTCACAACGGTGTCTGGTATTATGGCACCTACGCCTTGACGAACAACAAGAAGAGCGATTGTGGTGGTGTGGGATGGACGCTGCTGGGGCCTTTTGTCGGCTTTCGCTGGTCAACCGATTTCGGCAAGACCTGGACCGAGACACCCTGTACGCCGGCCAGGCCGCTCTTCGGCGAGGATCCAAAGCAGGCTCCGGTGAAAATCGGCTCGCCGCATTTCGTCGATTTCGGCCGCAACATGGAGCACTCGCCTGACGGCTACGCCTATCTGGTTGCGCATGGTTCCAGTCGCTCCGAGGCGTGGAACAATTGGATCCAGGGCGACCAGGTCTATCTTCTGCGGGTCAAACCTTCCATCGAGACCATGAACAACGCGGCCGCCTATGAGTTCTTCGCAGGCCGCGATGCCGGCGGGAAGCCGACCTGGACCAGGAACTTCGCGGCCATCAAGCCGTTGCTGGAATGGAACGATAACCTGGGATGCGTCACCGCGACCTACAACGCTGGGCTGAAGAAATACCTGATGTGCGTCAGCCGATCGGTCCGCGTGCAACACGCCAACGCCTTATTCCTGGAATCGTCCGATCTCACGGGGCCGTGGAAAGTGGTCGCCTATCTGAAGGATTTCGGACCTGAAAACTACTTCCTCAACCTACCCTCGAAGTTCATCAGTCGAGATGGAAAAACCGTCTGGCTGTGCCACTCGGGGAATTGGACCGGGCATGTGGAGACGGGCGGAAATCCCCCAGGCAGCCACTATGCGCTCTGTTTGCGAGAGTTCCGACTAGTCTCGCGGACCGAGGAATAAGTGGCTTCACCGCCTCAAACCGCTCTGGTTGCCAACAGACCGGCGACATCAACCTGCCAGCGGTGGTTCACTGTCCGGGCTTTGGCTCCTTCCGCCTTCGCGCCACCGGGATCAAGGAACCGCTGATCGGCTATCAGAGCAAGTTTGGCTGGAGCAAAATCATCCTGCCACCCGCCACCGAATCATCGCCCCGGATCGATTACCGCTGGGAGGTTGCCGCCATCCATTGGCAACATGACGCAAGATAACTTGACGCGACGGCAGTGCCATGAGATATTTAACGGCAACCAACGTTCTATCCAGGAGAGAAAACGTGCGATCAATCATCCGTAGTCATTTGCTGGCCTCACTCGTTGCGCTGCTCCTTGCCGGCCGCGCTTGGGCGGACCAACGAGAGCCACCGTGTGCGGGAACCCGTTCGTGGAAGGCCAACGAATCGCCTGTCTTTTGCGATCCAGACGACGACTGGGCCAAGGACCCTTCGGTGATCAAGGCTGGCGATACTTATTACATGTATTACACCAGCGCCAACCCCTGGCAGGGCGATGGCTGCGGCGGCAAAGGGGAACCCCGCATCGATTACGCCACATCGAGTGACGGCCTTAACTGGACGTACAAGGGCCTGTCCGATCCCAAGGTGTTCCGCGACGGCGACCATTGGACCATGCTTTATTTCGGCGTCGGCCGCGGTGGCGCGCACGTCATGGTGGCCTTCTCCCGCGACCTGTTGCGCTGGACTGCGGACCCCGAGCCGCTGTACAAGGCGGGCGGCCATCCCGACGGGTTGGACAAGCAGTTCGCCCACAAGGTCTCACTGGTTTTCAATCCGAAGAACGAGACCTTTTACCTGTACTACTGCTCCTGCGGCAACAAAGGCCGCTGCATCGGGCTGATCACCAGCAAGCCGCTGCCGAAGTAACCGTTTGGAAAGAGGCAACATGCCGGGATCTTTGCATGAGCCGATCGGGCTTTACGTGCATGTGCCTTTTTGCGTAAGCAAATGCGAGTATTGCGACTTTGCATCCTACCCGGGGCGCGAGGCGGACATCCCGCGCTATGTGGATGCCGTTATCCGTGAGATAACACGGTGCGGCGCGGAATCGGGGCATCCGAAAGCGGATACGATTTTCCTGGGCGGGGGCACGCCCTCGCTTCTGGACGAGTTCCAGGTAACACGCGTCCTGGATGCGCTGTTTGAAGCATTCCCGATTGAAGAGCGTGCCGAGATCACCTGCGAATGCAACCCTGGAACACTCACGACGCACTTTGCGCAGGCGCTGCGCAAAGCGGGTGTTAACCGGCTGTCCATGGGCGCGCAGGCGAGGCAGGTGAGTCTTTTGCGCCTCATCGGCAGGATCCACGATTGGGAGAAAGTGATCGCTTCCGTGGAAATTGCGCGTAAAACGGGATTTGATAATATGAACCTGGACTTGATGCTCGGCCTGCCTTCGCAAACCGTTTCGGATGTACGAGACACACTGGAGGCCTCGGTTGCGCTCTCCCCCACGCATCTCTCCTGTTACAGTTTGATTGTTGAGGAGGGAACGCCAATCTGCCGCGATATCACTTTGGGAAAGCTAGCTCTTCCGGATGAGGAAATTGAGCGCGAGATGTACGAGCTTGCGCGGCAGACGCTCGCGGAGCACGGCTTTCATCAATATGAAATCAGCAATTTTGCACACGAAGGGCATGCCTGCCGGCATAATGTCGGCTGTTGGACACGCGTGCCATACCTTGGCTTCGGCTGCGCGGCGCACAGCTTTTTCGAGGAATGCCGTACCATGAACCCTTCAAAGCTCGATGCGTACTTGGCAGGTGAAGAACCGAAGACGGAGCAAATATCCAAAGAAGAAGCGCGGTTTGAGAGCATGATGCTGGGCCTGCGCATGACGCGCGGCGTAAAGAATGAGGATTTTACGCGAATGCACGGAATGAGTATCCGCGAGGCGTTCGGTGAAAAACTAGATAAACCGATCGGCGCCGGGCTGCTCGAGTGGCACGAAGGCGCTTTGAGGCTTACTCGCCTCGGCATGGATCTGCAAAACAGCGTGCTCGTTGATCTCATGTGACACGAAAGCAGAATGCACGCCAGGGAATCCTCTTTCCAAGTCATGCCGTGGGCTTCTTGAGCGTTGGGCCGGCGACTGACCTGGTTTTCGGCGTCGACTA
>JANXQG010000679.1 GCA_025356915.1 Planctomycetota bacterium
GCGTTCCGCACCTAGAACCGAAAGAGCCAATAAAATCGGTCTTTTCACAGTTGCCGATTTTTGTGACAATACGCAGCACATAGATTTCCAGGAGGGAAAAATCATGTCGCGCGAATCCAGGGATCGGAGAAAGTGGCACGAGTCCGACGACGCCGAGTCGAACCAGCCAGCGGACCCAAATTATCGAGACGATCAAAACGAAGAGCCGTCGCAAGACGAGCCCGAAGACTCGGGACGGTTGCATCAACACGATCGCGAGCATCGGAGAGACCCAGATCGTCGCTCCAATGTTGAATCTCACGAGGAGCACGAACACCGCAAGTCCAGCGATGATGTGCCGCGATCGTCGTCCGACGGCACGGACAGGGAAACATTGCATCGTCACACCTCGGATCGCCCGGCCATCGTGCAGCCACATCCCCACTACTTGCATGATCGGCCCCACAATCGCACCGACGAGCAAGGCGATGATCAAAGCGACGAGCCTATTGGCGACCGTGCCGCGAACCAAGCCAAATTTGCATCCTATGACGAGGACGCAAATAATGATGATGCGGAATTGTCTCGTGGCAACGATGCCAGTTCCTCCAGGGAGCCGCGTCCCCAGCGTTCTTATCGCGCTGAGCCGGCCCATCGCCCGCATAGCGACTTGCGTGCGGGCGCACCGCGAGAAACGGCTGCCGGGCAGGGCCAGGTAGCTCAGCAAACGGCCTCACCACGGGGGGCGAGGGATGTTTCGCCGTTTTCGGCTGTAAACCAGGCAGCGCTGGCCGAGGAAACTCCGGCCTATAGCGGCGCCATCTTGCATCCTTACGATCATCATCGGGCAAGTTTGGTCGGACTTTCGACGGCCCTGGTGGCGGCGATTGCGATCATCGTGGCACTGATGATCAATCTCTCGTCGCACAAGGATATTGCGGTATCAGCCCAGCGGGATAGCAAACAGTTTGAAGACCGCCTGACAACCGCCCAGCGCACTGTGAAAGATGCGGAGGCCCTAGCGGCTCAGCGAACACGCGAGGCCCAGTTGGCTACCAGTCAGGCCCAGTTGGCCGCCGCGCAGGCCGCGCAGAACCAGCGTCTGGCCCAGACCAAAGAGCAAGCCTATCTTGCTTCGCAGGAAGAACTCCGCCGCCGACAGGAAGCCGAACGGCTGATGCAGGAGCAGGATCGAGGCCGCCAGGAGGAGAATCAGCGCAGGTTGTATGTCACGCAGATTCGCCTGGCGAAGCAAGCCTGGGATCGCGGCGATACCAACGAGGTATTGCGGTTGCTTGAGCCTTATCGCAACGATGAGGCCCGGCAGAAGTTTTGTAGTTTTGCATGGTATTACCTGTGGCGAGCTGCCCACAACGGTGGCAGCAATGCTCTCCGAGGGCATTCCGATGTTGTCCGGCAGGCGGTGGTCGCGCCCGATGGTTCGCAAATCATTACGTTCGGCGACGACGGCCAGTTGATCGTCTGGGATGCGGCCGTGGGTCGCAAGTTGGCGACCGTGGGGCTGGAGCGGGGCGTACCGCCGCGTAGTACCGGCCTGAACGTCGAAGACCAGTTGGCCCGGCGTGCAAGCGGGCTGGCAATTTCCAGCAATGGCGTGTGGGCTGCCTCCTACGGCCGGAACCTGTACCTAGGCTCGAACATCCGCCAGCCTGATGTCGTGCGGCCGATTAACGATCATCAAGCCCCAATCCTCTCTTTGGCGATGAGTCCTGATGGGAAGCGATTGGTCAGCGGCGATTACTCCGGCGAGATTATCGTTCGCGATGCGGCCGATGGCCGCGTAATCCGACGATTCCACAATCCGCGTCCGCAATCACTTGCCCTGTCGAGCGACGGCGGCCTCGTGTTTGCCGGAATGCATGACGGTGGCCTCTTTGTTTGGGATACGAACAAGGGCGACCTGCTGGGCACGCGTGCCTTCGGTGACGGCATCAACTCGATGGCGCTCAGCCCGGATGGCTCGACCTTGGCACTGGCCTTGGCTGTCCGCGACGGTGTCGTGCGGCTTTGGGAACCTGGCACGGGCCGTTTTCGCGGTGATCTTCGCGGTCATCACGACGAAGTCTTGCGGGTGGTTTGGTCGCGCGACGGCAAAAGTCTCTTGACCGCCAGTCGCGATCAAACAGCCTGCCTCTGGTCGAACACGGGCGGCCTGCTGCGGACCTTCCGCGGGCATCTCGGCGACGTCGAAACCGTGGCCTTCTCGCCCGATGGGCAGAAGGTCATTTCCGCCGGTGACGATCAATCGGCCATCCTCTGGAATGTCGATGGCGGGCAGCCTTGCGACATGTTGACCGACACGCCCGTCGATGGCTGGGTCAGTGGCCTGGCTTTCACGCCCGATAGCAATCAGATCATCGGCACAGGTTCGTGCGACGGTGCGGGGGATAGCTTTGAGGCTTATCTCACGGCATGGAACTTGTCCGATGCGAACCGGCCTGGACCGTTGCAGACATCGTCGCGGTCCGGCGTTGCGCTGGCTTTCTCGCCTGACGGCCGGCAGATGGTTATTGGCGAAAGTTCGCCGCCGGAATCGACCGTGAAGTCGCGGGTGCGAATTTGGAGCCTCGATCCAGCCCGCGTGCTGGCGACGGTGCCGAAGCTGGTCGGCTCGGTCCACTCGGTCGCCTATTCCAACGACGGCCGCAGTTTGGCCGTCGGCACGGGCGACGTAGACGAACGACTGCCAGGTTCGGTGCAGATTTTGGAACCTTCGACCGGGGCTTTGCGACAGAAGCTGCCCGACATGCCTGGCAAGGTCGAAGCCGTCTTTAGCATTGATAGCCGCTTTGTGCTTACTGTCAACAGCAGCAAGAAGCGTCCGGCTGAGATCCGTATATGGAACCCGGCGACCGCGGAGTTGGTCGGGCAGATTAGTAATCCACCCGAGCTGGAAGGCCTGACAACCATCACCTTATCGCCCGACGGTCGCTTTTTGCTTACCGGTCACGGGAACCCGGTCAATCCGATGGCTGCCGACAAGGCAAAGATCAAAGTCTGGGATCTTTCCACGCGTCAACTGGTGGGACAATTCCCGGCCGCACATGCGGCGGCAATCACCCGGCTGGAATTTTCGCGTCGCGGCGTGTTGTTGGCCTCCGGCGATATGGCCGGCAATGTCCGCCTCTGGGAATTTGCCTCGCGAAAACTGCTGCCAAAACAGATCGCTTCGCAAAGTCGGCCGATCACCCACATCGCCTTCGATAAGCTGGGCGAACGGCTGGCAGTTGCCGCGGACGAAAAGTGCCTGCGGGTCTGGCACGTCGACACGGTCCGGCAGTTGGCCATTCTCGAACTGGCCTTGGGCGTGCCAAACGTCGTCCGCTATACCCAGGATGGCAAACTATTAACCGCTGCCACCAGTGCCGGCGGACTGTTCCTCTGGGATTCAGAAACCTTCAAGCCCCGCGCCGTCTTGCGTGGCGAGGGCAACCCAGCCGGCCAGCAGGGGCACGGTGGTGTGATTACGTGCGTTGCGCCGTTGTTGACCGATAAGTTGCTTACTGGCAGCGTTGACAAAACGGTCCGTATATGGGATCTCAAAACCCGCAAGCCGGTAGCTACGGCATTCAACTTCAACCAGGCGGTTAGTTGCATGGCCGTCTCGCCCGATGGCCGCACGTTGGCCGTGGGCACGGGCAAGTATCGCAGCAAGTTCGAGACCGGTGAACTCGTGCTCTGCGCACTCGACAACCGTCAACCGCCCAAGTCGATCAGCCAGGGCATCACCCCGGTTAGCTTGGCTTTTTCGTCCGACGGCAATGCCCTGGCCGTATGCAGCCTCTCGGCTGCGGTCGGTCAGGCGTCGCGCACGGTGAATATTATTGACCTGCGAACCGGCAGCGCAAAGGCCATCGGCAGCACGACGGGCCATAGCGTGGCCTTCTCGCCCGACGGCCGGTTGCTGGCCGTTGGTTGCATGAACGGGCAGATAGATCTTTGGCCGTTGGACGCCACAGGCACGATGAAGCCGTCGGTCTTGAAGAAGCACCAGTCGCTGGTTTGGACCTTGGCTTTTTCGCCCGACGGCAAGACCTTGGCCTCCGGCAGTGCGGATAACAACGTCTTGATTTGGGACGTGCCGACGGGTGAGGATCTGATGACGCTCAAGCACAACGGTACGGTCGAGGCATTGCGGTTCTCGCCCGATGGCCGATTGTTGGCGTCGGCTTCCCATGAAGCGTCGCGCGGCAGTGTCTGTCTATGGCGTGCTCCGGCCGATGAAGATGCCCCGCGGAACACGCTTCGTTCCACCGTTGGACCAACCGTTTCTGACCGGCCAACCGGTCTCGATTCGGCCACGGCGATGCGACCGACTTATATTGAGCCGACTACGATACCGTATGCGACGGCAGTCGGGCCTTCGTTCGCTCCGGTGGCTCCGATCATGCGACCCGTGGAACCCGATCTTCGGGCAGTTGTACCTTCTTCTGCCGCGGTGGCTCCGATCGCACAGCCCTCGCAGCGCGAGCGTCGGGCGTTTGATCCGATCGTGCCGATGCCTTCGGGCTATTCGCGGCCGGATGACGAACGATACAACACGGCTCCGTTGCCTTCATCGCGGCCGGCAGACGTGCGGCCGCTGGACGGTCGCGCCACGACCGATCCTTCGTTCCCGTTGCAAATCAGCGGGGCACCGGTGTTGGATAGCCGCTCTCCATCCAAGGACGGCTTAACGCCCCCCGGCAGCGTTGCCCGGCCCGCCGGTTCCCCGACCGATCCTAGCGGCGGCCGGCAGAATGCTGGGCGAGCGCGTCGTCCGGCGTTTTGAAAGCAAACCGTTACGTCCGTTTCAGGTGAGCCGCCTCACGCTGCCAACGAATTGCAAGTGCGAGTTGAACCCTTGCCTCGAGCAACTGGCGCTCTCGATCGTCCATGTCCAGGAAGTCCGCAACATCGCCAACTCTCCAGCCTGCCGCCTGCAATACTTTGCGCCTTGCTTGCGCCTCGGGTTGGAATTATTCGCGCCCGCGCTGAGTAACGTGGATTTTCTGTAATAGGCTACCAGGATGTTGACTTTGCAGCGACCGTAAGTGAGAATGGTGATCTGTCCATGAACAACTCCGTAGCAGGGAATTTATCCCGCTGGAAACGGATTGAAATCCGTTCTACTAAGCCCGCCAGTCAATCCCCGCCTTCCCCCATGGATTCATTCGCCATGAAACGTCGCAGTTTTCTGAAAACGGCCGCCGTCACCGCTTTGAGCATTCAGATCGTTCCTCGTCATGTGCTGGGGGGTGACGGCCATACCCCGCCGAGCGAGAAGTTGAATCTGGCTTCGATTGGGGTCGGCGGCATGGGGGGTTCCGATATTGGCAGCCTTGCCGGCGGGCCGATCAACATGGTTGCCCTATGCGATGTCCACGAAGGCAATCGCAATGCTGCGGCCGGCCGCTTCCCGGCAGCAAAGACGTTTGCCGATTGGCGTGAATTACTGGACCAGATGGACAAGCAGATCGATGCCGTGAGTGTTTCCACTCCAGATCACATGCACGCTCCCATCAGCATGTCGGCCATTCATCGCGGGAAGCACGTCTACTGCCAAAAGCCACTGACGCACACGATCCACGAAGCCCGGCAGATTGCTGCCGCCGCGCGTAGGGCGAAGGTTGTCACGCAGATGGGCATCCAGATCCATTCGTCGATCGAATACCGCATGGCAACCGAACTGATCCAAGCCGGGGCGATCGGCAAGATCAAGGAAGTCCACTCCTGGTCGGATCGACCGAGCTGGCCGCAAGGTAGTCCGCGGCCCAAGGGGCAGAACCTAGTGCCGAAGGGATTGAATTGGGATTTTTGGCTGGGTGTAGCACCCCAACGGCCGTATATTGAGAACGCTTATGCGCCGTTTGCGTGGCGCGGGATACTGGACTTCGGTTGCGGTGCGCTCGGCGACATGGGCTGCCATATCATCGACCCGCCCTACACCGCCTTGAAACTGACCAGCCCCAACGTGGTATGGGTCGAAGGCCCCGGTTGCACCGACGACATGCACCCGGCATGGGAGATCATTCATTACGAATTCCCCGGCACGGAGCATACCTTCGGCAAGACGTTGAACTTAACTTGGTACGACGGCGGACGCAAGCCTGATGAGTCGCTCGTGTCGTTGGGCAAGGATCAGCATCTGCCCAGCAACGGTTCGATATTCATCGGCGAAATAGGGAACATTCTGCTGCCGCACGTCGGCGGGCCGCAGTTGTTGCCGCGGGAAAAGTTCCTCGACTACAAGCGTCCCAAGCTGCCGGGCAACAATCATTACTTACAATGGGTCAACGCCTGTCTGGGCAAGGACAAGACTTCGGCCAATTTCGATTTCGCTGGTCCGCTGACCGAGACCGTCCTGCTCGGGGTGTTGGCTGCACGCTTCCCTGGCAAGAAACTTCCGTGGGATGCGGCCAATCTCAAGGTGACGAATTTGCCCGAGGCCAACCAGCACGTGCGATTGACCTATCGCAAGGGCTGGGAGGTTGAAGGGCTGTAGGACACCGGATGACCCAGGAACAAATCGGCGAATTTGCGGCACTGTCCACGGCGGTGCTGTGGACCCTCTCGGCCCTGGCTTGGACCTCGGCAGGAAAGCATGTCGGCTCATTGGCCGTCGGTTTTCTGCGACTGGTGTTGGCCGTCGGAATGTTGATGGCCTACGGCTACTTTCGCCGTGGCTTGGCTTGGCCGTCGGATGCCCCCCTGCGCGTCTGGCAGGTGCTGGGTGTCTCGGGTTTCCTGGGTTTTTTTGTTTCGGACCTCTGCCTGTTCAAGGCGTTCTTGGTCATCGGGCCGCGGTTGTCGTTGCTGGTGACTTCGCTCACGCCTCTCATGACGGTTTTGATATCTTGGGTGTGGCAGGGCAGAAATCTCGACTCGCAGTCGTGGCTGGGAATGGCCATAACGCTAGCCGGTGTGCTGTGGGTGGTGTTGGAACAGCGCGACGGCGACGAGCATCCCCATTCTCGGAAGACGCTGCGCTACGGGCTTTTTCTTGCCTTCGTGGCCACCGTGGCCCAGTCGTTCGGCATGGTGCTGGCGAAAGACGGGATCGCCAATTACGACCCGGCAGCATCGGCGCTGATACGCGTTTTTGGCGCACTGATCGGCTATTTTCTTTTAATTACTCTGATCCGACGCTGGCGACCGATCGTGGCAGCCAGCCGACAACGCAAGCCGATGCTGATCGTCCTTGGCGGAACCGTGGTCGGACCGGTTGTCGGCGTATCGATGTGCATGTTGGCCTTGCAGAATTGTCACGTGGGGGTTGTGACCACTATTTTGGCGACGATCCCCGTGATGATTCTGCCGTTTTCTGTTTACCTCTATGGTGAGCGGGTGAGCGCGCGAGCGATCGGCGGAGCCATGATCGCCGCGGCTGGCGTGGCTTTGCTGATGTTGCCGATTCAATCTCGCCCCAGGCAGACGACGCAGATGTCGTCGCGCTGCTCGGCACTGCCGATAAACTGCCGTACATCGGCCACAAGTCGCTCGCCAATTTCTAGCGGGCCGCCATGGGCGGTCGCAGCCTGGGAACGGATCCGCTCGTGGCCGTAAGCCTGCCCCGATGGGGATGTTGCTTGTCCCATGCCGTCGGTGTAGAGGATCAGGGTTCCGCCGCAGGGAAGCGCGCAGGAGATTTCGGTGTAGTCAGCGTCGTCCGTGACTCCCAGGGGCAGTCCGGCCTGGTCGCCACCGAGTTGGCAGACCTTGCCGTCCTGGCTGTGAAGCAGCGGTTGTTGGTGGCCGGCGTTTACCAAGGTTGCCTGGCCGGTCGCGGGGACAAGTTCCACAACCACCATTTTGATAAAGTGATCTTGCGGCAGGTAGCGGAAAAGGGCATGGTTCAAGTTCCGCATCATGTCGCTGGGGGTCGATGAAATCAGCAGGCTTGAGCGAATCTCCAAGGCAAGCCGCGCGATCAGCATGGCTGCCGTCGCCCCGTGGCCGGTGATATCGGCCATGAAAACCATGAGCCGGCCATCGTACTGAAACACATAATCGTAGAAATCGCCGCCCATGTGGGCGGCTGGACAGTAATACTGATAAAACTGGTAGCCAGGAAGTTCCGGGGCCTGCGACGGCAGGATTCCTTGTTGCAGGCGATCGGCAAATTCGCGTTCGTTCTCGATACCTTGCTGTTGCAACTGCGCCTTCAGCTCGGCCTGGAGGTGGGTCGAGGACTGCTGCTCGTTCCCCTCTCTCGCCGGAAGAGGGCTAGGGTGAATGCACGCCTCGCGCTGCGAGGCAACCGCGAGTTTCTCGTCTCCCGCTTCGTCGTTGACCGAAACCTTCGGCGGAGCCGGCCTTGCGGCGGGCGGTACCTGGTGAGAAACGCCATAATGAAACTCGAAGATGATATCGCTGATGCGGATCCGGTCGCCGTCAGCAATTTTCTGTCGGTTGTGAATCGGCTGGTCATTCAGGAAGGTGCCGTTGGTGCTTCGCAAATCTTCCAGGAAAAACTCGTCCTGAATGTGGAGAATCCGCGCATGACGACGGCTGATACCAAAGTTTTCGATGGAAATGTCGCAGTCGGAGTTCCGGCCTAGGACCAGTTCCGGTTTGTTCATTTCCTGGATCGTTCCAGTTCCAGCGTCGTTGATTACCTGTAGGTAAGCGGTTGCTTCCATTTTACCCATTTAACTTCCGACTCAGTCCACACAAGGTTCAGGGAATCTTTGCGTCGGAAAAAACGATCTCGGAACTGATAAGGAGATCGCGGTCGTCCTTGGCGTTGACGTTATATGCCGTTGCGCCTTCGGGGAGAGGCTTCCGGCTGATCGCTTCGCCATCGCGCACCTCGCACGGTATATTGCACCAGTATTTTCCCTTCCACTGGCTGCTGCCATCCGCCGTGTAATAGAGCGAAGCACCGACGAGCTTGCCCGTGGTCTTGGTATGCACCATGCGGGTCTTGGGATCCATCTCCGGCCGGGAAAGACCTGGCAGAGGTTGCGTCCCTTTGACGATGCTATCGGCGAAGACATAAAGCTCGGGCTTTTTCCACCCGGCCCCATGTCCGTGCAACATGTGACCACGGTAGCACCGGGTGCTTGATCCGCTGGCAAGACAGGCCGACCGTTCAAAGATATTGATCGGAAAAACAGGGTCGTCGAAGCCGGTCATCCAGAGCATCGGCATTTTCGCGTAAGGCAAGTGAATCGATGGATCCCACTTCGTCAGGTAATTCAACAAATCATCGCCGGTCATCCCGCCGCCGTAGTCCTGGACAAAGCCGCAGCCGTAGACGGGCACAACAAAAGCGAATCGCGAATCGATCCCCGCCACCGAACTGACGATCGTTCCACCCCAGGAAATGCCCGTCAGGCCGATCTTGTTAGGATTGATCTCGGGGAACGATCGCAACAATGAATTGGCGCGAATCACATCAGCCACCGCCTGATAGAACCATTGTTCTTTATCCGGGAATTTGATATCGCCGAACCAACTCGTCCTCGCAGGTCCAGCGTTTTCATGGGCCTTCCCGTCCGGCAAATGACCTTCCTGATCCATGGAAATGGCTGCGTAGCCATGATCGTTCCAGGTCTTTA
>JANXQG010000687.1 GCA_025356915.1 Planctomycetota bacterium
ACAACTTGCCCTGGGGTCGCCAAGATGGAGGCTGACACGTTCATCCTACCTCCCCCCCCTCCTTGGAAAATCACAATGAACATTTCCCGTCGAGATATCTTAAAATTTGGGGCTGGCACTGCTGCCCTGTGGGCCACCAGCACCACTCCATTGGGTGCTCTAGGAGCAACTTTGAAGAAAATCCCCATCGGGTTACAACTCTATTCGTTGAGCGACATCTGCGGCAAGGATGTGCCGGGCACACTCGCGGCCGTTGCGAAGATGGGCTACGAGGGCGTTGAGTTCGCCGGGTACTACAACCGAAGCGCAGCGGATCTCCGCAAGATCCTCGATCAAAACGGCCTGAAATGCTGTGGCACGCACACGTCCATCGACACGCTGCTAGGCGACAAGCTCAAAGCGACCATCGCGTACAACAAGACCTTGGGTAATCCGTTCCTCATCGTGCCGAGCCTCCCCCACAAGTACTTCGCCTCGGCCGCGGCCACGAAGGAGACCGCCAAGCTGCTCACCGATGTGGCCGCGAAAGTGAAATCCGAAGAGATGCATGTCGGCTACCACGCCCACGGGGGCGATTTCCACAAGATCAACGGCCAGTCTACCTGGGACCTGCTCTTTGAAAGTGCCGGTCCTGACGTGGTCATGCAGTTGGACACGGGCAACTGTCTGGACGGCGGTGGCGATCCGGTTGCCGTACTCAAGAAGTTCCCCGGCCGTGCTTTGACCCTGCATCTTAAAGAGCATGGCGGCAAGGGGGGAGTTCCGGTCGGCGAAGGAAAGGTCAACTGGAAGGAAGTCTTCCAGGTCTGCGAAACCGTGGGAGGTACGCAGTGGTACGTCATTGAGCAAGAGTCTTACCGAGGCTCGCCACTGGAGAGTGTGAAGCAGTGCATCGAGAACATGCGGAAGATGGGGAAGTAGGAACATCGTGCGGTACAGCAACTGTTTCCATTTCGTTTTCTCGATCATGATCGGTCTGCTGATCGGTGGCAAACCATCGGCGGCGAAAGAGATGCCGCGACGGCCTGCCCAGGCACCGAACATCATTTTTCTGATGACGGACCAGCAGCGTTGGGACTGTCTGGGCAAGCTCAACCCGCTGATCAAGACCCCCAATCTGGACCGGCTCGCCTGCCAGGGGATCATCTTTCGCCAGGCAGTGTGCCAGGCACCGATGTGCGTTCCCAGCCGCTATGCCATGATGCTGGGCCTGTATCCTTCGCAATCGGGCGTTTATACCAATGGCGATAGTCTGTCGGACGAGGGTCTGCCGACGAGTCCCTTGGCGGAGATTCTACGAAGGGCCGGCTATCAGACGGCCGGCTTCGGCAAGACGCACTGGCGGCAGCCGTTGCCTTCGACACGGGGCTTTGAGGTCCGTGCCATCGGCGAGTCGCGGAACAGCCTAGCCTATGAAGCCGGGGCGGTGATGATGAGCGACGACAATCCCGCCGGACTAAAGCAGTACCAGGCGGAAGTTGCGTCGTATGGTCCCGGCGAGGAGGGTGTGCAAGGATACCTCGGCGGCGTTACGAAAGTGCCCGTGCGCAATCACCGCGATGGCTGGGTCGCCGAACAGTGCCTGAAGTTCCTCGATAAAGAGATTGATCCCAAGCGACCGCTGTTTCTTTACCTCTCTTTCATGAAGCCGCACGCTGGGCTAAATGTGCCGAAGCAGTTCGAGGATCTCTACGACATCAACCATATCCCGGATATTGCCCAGCCACCCTGGCAGGAGGAACCAGACACGCACGTTGCTGCGGTGGAATCCGATCCCTCCGCGGACAAACGCTACCGCAAGTGGCGCGAAGCATGGGAGAAGCTCACGCCGCTGGAGCGACGTCGCACGACGTTGCGCTATTATGCCAATTGCTCGTGGCTGGACAGTTGCTTTGGCGATGTGCTGGAAAAGCTGAAAAAATTGGGCCGGCTGGAAAACGCCTTGATTGTATTCACTTCCGATCATGGCGAGATGCTTAGCGAACGGAACTTCCGTTTCAGCAAGTATTGCCTCTTTGAAAGCAGCGTTCGCGTGCCTCTGATTCTGGCAGGCTCGGTGGTTTCCAAGCAAAAGCGCGGAACGATCGATGATCGACCCGCAGAACATATCGACCTGGTTCCCACCTTGCAGCAAGTCGCAGGCCAGCCGGTCAATCCGATCCTGCCGGGTCTGGACCTGCTTGGGGAGTGCCGCCGCACAGGTTCCTTCTCGGAGTTTCACGGTGGCACGACACAGACCCCCCCGCTGGCGCCGATCTATATGTGGCGGAAGCAGGATTGGAAACTAATCCTCTTCCTGCCCGGCCGGTTGGACGATGCCATGGCGCGCGTTGGGCAGGCAAAAGGCGAGTTGTATAACTTGAAAGAGGATCCGCACGAGTGGAAAAACCTTTACGGGGATGAGAAGCACGCCGTCATCCGCGAGCAAATGGCATAATAGCGCAACGTCGTGCGACGTCGCTCCAGCGGCGTGAGCTTCTCCCATGC
>JANXQG010000029.1 GCA_025356915.1 Planctomycetota bacterium
GCAAACTGGGCCTGCCGCGATTCGTAATCTTCTTTCCAACGCTCATGCCAGACCAACAGCTTCGCATCGGTGATCGGATGTCGCAGCGGGTTGGGGATGCAGCCACAACGCCAAGGTTTGGGCGTCAGCCGAGCACGAAAACACTCCTGGGCCCTGCACAACTTGACGTAGAGCGGGTCGCTGCCAAGTTGTTTGAGTACGTCAAGCGTGGCCGCGCTCTGCGAGTCCATCACGTCGTGCGTGACAATCGCTCGCAAACCGGCAAACGTGCGATAGAGCCTCATGCCCCAGGAGGGATTGGCTGCAATGAACTGATCGACGGCCACGCGGGCCCGTTCTTCCTTTTCTTCCTCCGGTGATTTCTGCTTGCGGCCGAAGAGGCTCTTGAAGAGCGACTTGTTGCCGTCGCCTGCACCGTCAGGAAAGTCGATGTCGACGAACATCACCCGCTCGGTGTTCAGTACGACCGAACCGTAGCCGTTTCGCGTCACCACGGCCAGAAGCTGACCCTCGGCCCCTTCGACCCGGTTCAAGACCTCTTCCCGGAGCGCAACGCAGCCATATTCGTAACGATCGAGCCGCTTGCCGTGGAGGAAAGCATCCAGGATTCGCCGAGCAGCGGCCAAGGCCGACTGATGGGCGACGGCCTCGCTCGTATCGGAAGACCGCCAACAAGAAAATCGCACCGGCCCCCCTCGCGGCGGCGTCGCTTCCGCAGTAGCACGGGCCCAAAACTTTGGAATCTTCATCGGACGGGGGGAAGGAGGGGGGAAAGGTGAAAAAGGTGTGAAGGGGCACTTCGCCCCTTGCTTCAGCCTACCTCTGGCAGCTCGTAGCCCTTGCGTCGCGGTCGGGAGAGGAGCTTGTTGGCGTCGTCGCAATTGGTGAAGCGTTCGGCCGCCGGATCCCATTTCAGGGATTCGCCCACTCGGCCAATGTCGCGCACAATGTTGACCAAGTAACAAAGGGTGGTTGCCCGCTGTCCGATCTCGATGTCGGCGTTGCACGGCTTGCGGCTCTTGATGCACTCAATCCAGTTCTGGATATGATAGGCCGTTTCAGACCGCCGGTTTGGACCGGGGTTGTCCGAACCGCGGACCAGCTCCTTGGGATTGCTGGCAATCTTGTTGCGGTTGATCTCGATCTTGCCTTTCTCGCCGACAAAGATCGCACCAAGCCCGGGACCGCGATCGCCATCGAGATGAAGATTGAGTTCCGTGCCGTTGGCGAATTTCATCGTGACCTTGGCCCGCGGGCCTTCGAGCCTTGCCATGCCGTGAAAGTCGGTGCCGGTGTCCTCGTCCGCAACAATTCCGCCCAACCGCAGCTTCGGGGCAAACTTGCCGGTACCCATCACCTTGACCGGCTCCTCCAGCAAAACCTCCACCGGGCCGGTTGCGTCCGTACCCAAGGCGCGGTTGATTTGGTCGTAGGAGTGAGTGCCCCAGCCGGTCACGCCGAAACAACGACCGCCGCCGTCGTAGTCCCACCAACGATCCCAGCCATGATGGATTGCGCCGTCGTAGGGCCGCAACTCGGCCTGATTGGTCCAAATATCCCACCACGGCTCGACTGGCGACTTGACATCCTTCGAGGAGGTCTTTGTCCATCGCTCGGGGCCAACGAAGTTCGGCGCGATCACGTTCAATATCTTGCCGATCGCTCCGTTCTTCACCAGATCGCTTGCCCAATTATTGATGGGCATCGATCGCTGCTGCGTGCCGACCTGGGTAACTCGGTTGTATTTGCGCGCCGCCTTGATCATGGTCCGGCCTTCGGCAATGGTCAGGCACATCGGCTTTTCGATGTAGGCATGCATGCCCGCCTGCATCGCCTGGATTACGATCCATGCTCGGGCGTGCGTGGTGGTTTCAACCATGACGGCATCGAGCTTTTCTTGCTCGATCATCTTGCGGAAGTCGGCGTATGCACCCCACGGCTTGCCGCCGGAAAGCTCCTTCACATACTGCTTGGCCTTCTCGACTTGGCAATCGCAGGCTGCCACAACCTGGAATCCCTTGACGTCGGCACCTTCGCGAATCAGCCGCGAACGGCCGCCGCAGCCGATCACACCCACACGAACGGTTTCGCTAGCCGGGCTGCCCCCGTCCAAGCCCAGGACACTCCCTGGGATGAAAGCTGGTATAGCCGCAGCAGCGGCACCTGTACGCAGAAAGTCTCGACGAGTCCAACCTGAAGCATTTGTCATGATATTCCTTGGTAGGGGCAGGGAATGTACGGAACTATTTAGTCTTACGATAACATGCCTGGCGCGCATTGGGAAGTGCCGATTTCATCAGGAGAACTGCGAAGTCCGGGGTCTGGTCCATTTTTCGGCGAAAACGCATGGAATTCACCCGAGATCCTTGCCCGAAAACATGGACCTGACCCCTTCGCGTTGAACTTTGCAATTCTCCTGCATTTCATCTAAAATCCCGCCAACGCGGCGGTAGAGGCAAAATCACGAATACCGGCGGTGGCCCCGAAGGCTGTGATGCAGCATGCCCCGGTTGCGGCACCGAGCAGGCCGGCACTGCGAACGTCCAGGCCACGCAGCAGGCCCGTCAAAAGTCCAGCATAAAAGCAGTCGCCGGCACCGGTCGTATCGACGATCGGTCCGGGCGGTGCGACAGCGGGAATCTCGACGTATTCGCCAGCCGCTGGACTAAGCAAAACACCTTTTGAACCAAGCTTGACGCCAAGCAGCCCATGAGCACCACAGCCGCGATAGATATCGAGGATTGCCCGCGGGTCGGTCAGCCCAGTCTGATGGCTAGCTTCATTATAACTTGGAACGTAGACATCCAGGTGCGGCAGGATTCGATCGAGCGGCTGCATCGAACCGCCGCTGCCCGCGCAGTCCAGTGCCGTCTTGCAGCCGGTTTCGCGGATCGCAGCCAGGATTTCGGGTAGATCGTTCTCCAGGTTGGGCATTAAGGAATAATAGCCGATCAAGGTCATGCGGCTGCGGGCGAACAGTTCGAGGTGATCGAGGAAGAGTCGCCGATCCATGAGCTTCGGCGCCCCGACACAATGGGCGAAGCTCCGCTCGCCGCTAGGATCGATGAGCGCCACCGTCGTACTCGTCGAGGCGGTCGGATGCTCCAGCAGCCCTGTGCAATCGAGCTTTTCGGCCTCCAATCGGCCGCGGATTAGCCGCGCCCACTCGTCGCGGCCGACGTATGTGAAGGCGGCCGATTTCATGCCCAGTCGGGCCATGGCCACGCCCGAGTTGCTCACGATCCCGCCCGTCACAACCTGGAGCGGCTCGGTGGGCAGCAGTCGGCCGCCGCCGATGGCAACATCCAGCCTAATCGGCCGGCAAAGGATGTCGGCCACGCACGATCCACAGACAGTACAATCGATCTCTTTTCGCATAACAAATAGTATACCCAACCATCAGCCCAGCGACCAAGAGAGCGAGGGTGCTCGGTTCCGGCACGACACTGAGCACAAGGTTATTATTGTTATTGATTAGGATCGAAGCATCCCAGACCCCGATCTTGCCGTTGAGAATGCTTCCCAGTTTGCCGCTGACCGAACCGGCATCGATCAGAATATATTCGCCTCGACCAAACCCACCCAGCGTCTGGAAGCTGAAATCGGAGAACTGCTGATCGCTGAGGATCAGCGTGCCGGAAGGCATGAGAACCTGGTCGCTCGACTGGGGCGTATCGAGTTCATAATCCATCTTTGCGCCAGGGGCGAGCGATAGGTTGCCGGAGAGGTTGAGGATGCCCGGCGAATTGCCCGGCGAGAG
>JANXQG010000035.1 GCA_025356915.1 Planctomycetota bacterium
TTCTCGCCGCTGGAGAGCTTCGCGTCAGGCACACCCAAGGCCCTCAGCACGCCGGTGGCCATAACCGCATCACCTAGCGGACTCATGTGTACGCCGTCGCTGGTGAGCCAATTGCCTTTTACGGTGGCTGGCTTCTGCTTGAGGGCCGCGCGGAACATGCCGTGCAGATCAACGAACTGGCATTTTTTCTCGGCGGCAATCTGCTTCTCGGCTTCCACGTACAATAACAGCCGCTTATTGCCTTCGCTGTTGGAGTCTTCCTGAATCAAGGTCGGTGTCAGCAGGATGACCCGAATGCCCGCTTGCTGCGCGCGGTCGACCATGGTAGCGACATTGCTCTTGTAGGCCGCAAGAACCTTGGCGTCGTGAGGACCGCCCAAACGGTGCCAGACATCGTTGATGCCGATGCTGATCGTCACGCAGGCCGGTTTGAGCTTGACCACATCGGCATCGAACCGCCGCACGAGGTCTTCAGCCTTCTGCCCGCCAATGCCTTTGTTGATCACATTGGGAAGTTTCATATCCGCATACTGCGACTTGAGTACCGCATCAATATCGCGGAGATAGCCGCCGCCCGCCGTGATCGAGTCACCGATGGCTACAATCTGGTTGCCGGGCTGTAACTGCAATTGCTGCGGTGTGTCCGACGGGGCAGGGCCAATGAGCGATAAGACCAAGGCGAAAACTTTTGGAACTACGAAATTCATTCAAAGTACTCCAGAAAAAAGGGGGGGAAGGTGTGGATGGGGCAAATGGGAAACCTACAGTACCATGTATTATGTTGAAAGCCTCTACGTAATGCAACTGGCTCGAATAATTTCCATAGCCAGTACGCCTTTCCAAACCCCTAGAAGTGGCTGAATTTTAATAAATCTGAGCGCGACGGAAATAATTTACTTGACGCCCAGGGGATACTTGTGTTATCATTTACTTAGCGGTTGACAGTAACCCGAACACTCGAATCGGAGGGCAGTGAATGCAAGATCCGCCCGCTTGTTTGTTTTGAGGAGTGGCGTGTCCGCTTCTCGTAGGTTTCGTTGTTTTTGGCAACCATTAACCCTTTAACCATGCACGTACCCCGCTTCCAATCGAGGCGGGGTGCGTTGTTTCTTGGGTCACCGCGGCACAACGCGTTGCGTTGCCTGCAACGTCACCGGCCCAAGAAGCCCTGATTCGTGCAGCGGAGCACCTTTTTTCCAGAGTCGCCAGGAGGTGAACGACTGCCGGCCGGTGGGGCTTGATTTGCCTTCCAAGAGCCACTTCGGCCATGCCTTCAGGGTGCCGTCCACGTTGCGATCGGAATCCTCTGCCAGATTCTCGTCGCCGATCATGCGGTTGATCCAAAGGTTCGTGACTTCAATCTCCAGCGTATTCTCGCCGGCTTTGGCGAACTGGTGAATCTTTACGAGATAGGGGGCTTTCCAGTGTACGCCCAGGTCCTTGCCATTGAGCTTTACGCGAGCCATGACTGCCACGCGGCCGAGATCGAGGTACAGTTTACGATCCTTGCCCAACCACTCGGCGGGCAGGGTGATAATCTTTGAATAGGTTGCCGTGCCGGAAAAGTATTTTATGGCGTTGTCTGCCTGAAGATTCCAGGCGACGAGTTTCTCCAACACGATTTGTCCCGGCGCACCAGAGTCGGCCGGGAATTTCAGTTGCCAGGGGCCGGTTACCGTCTGAGCGGGAGGAATATCCTGTACGATGCTGACCAGTTTGCGGCCGGACGCCGTGGTAAGCTCAAAGCGGCCGTTCTGCCATGCCTCCAACAGCACGCTGCCGTCCGCCAAGCCGGTGAGCGCGGCCGGGCGTTTCGTGTTGGTGCTCGCATCCAACACCAAGTCGATCGTTTCGGGATCCTTCCCACTGGCCTGATGCGGCTTGCTCTCCACGGTGTACTTTACCGTGAGCGTCTTCACGATTCCACTCGCCGGATCATCACCCTGGGCCATCTCGGCGACGGAAAACTTCGACTTCTCGGCGTCGATCAACTTCTGGACTTTGGCCGTCACGTCGCGGGTTCGCTGGGCATCGCCAGGAACACCATAAATGGCCTTCACCACGACAACCTTCCGCAGCGCGGACGGTGCGGGTGGAAACGCTTCCCCGTTGTGCGTCATGGCCACAACCGGGTCGAGTTTATTTTTTTCTGGCCGGAAAACAACGAATAGGGACTCGGCCGGCTCAAGATAGAGCGGCAGGCGGGTTATGCCATCCTTCTCCTCCCAGGCAGCCGCAAGCTGCTGCTGACCGCTTTGCGGCCACCAGAACTCAGGCCGCTTGCCCTGCACGCGGAAGCTGCACGTGCCCGTGACCGATGACTCACGCTTGTTGGCCACGAAGTAAAGCTCGGTGCCGTCTTCCAGGGTCCGGTGAATGGAGCGAAGCTTGCCGGCTAGGCCGCCGTCACCGGCAAAATCGACGGGTACTTTCATGCCGACAAGAACCTGTTCGGGCGTTTCGCCCCAGACAACGCGGCCCTTGCCCAATGCGTGCTCTTTGATTTTCGCGCCGTCGCAATCACCCCAGAGCCTATCGGCCAGCATCTTGACTCTGGCATCGCAGGCGGGAAAATTTTCCAGGGCTGGTGATTTCTGCGGCCGAGGACCGACGACCGTCGCCCCCGCCTCGACCAGTTCGACGATTTTGGCCAGTAATCGCGGCGTCATGGTTTGCGAATTGGGAAGTGCCAACAGGCGGTAGCTCATGCCGTCAGGCAGGACGATGCGGCCCTCTTTAACCGACATCCGCGTCAGCACCACGTCCGGCGAGCAACCGTCGAAGTTATAGGCCGGGCGGTCGGGCGGAGTGCCGCTTCGTGCGACCGGCGGGGCAAAACTACGCGGCGATCCTTCCGGCTGCAAATAGCAGATGTCAGCCACGAATAGGCCTTGTCGCAAGAGATGCTGGCAGCGAGCCAAGTATTGATGCCATGCGGCGGATTGCTCCCACCACGTCTGCGTACGCTCATAGTGCAGGCCCCAGGGGCCCATCGACATGCCGGGTCGGCCATTGAGCCACGGCTGAAGGGCGTAACGATGGAAGACGAAGCGATTGATCCCTTCACAAAATGCCCAGTCACCCAGCAGCTTGATGTTGGCCGGATGGCCTTGCCACTTCTCAGCGTCCGTGGCGGTGAATGCCTCGGCACCGATGATCCGCTTGCCATAGACGTGGCCGGCAGACGTCATTTCCGTGACCGTTTCCGCCGCGCTGCCGTACTCCCACGACCAGAACTCACCCATCGGCTCATCGCATTGGCCCGCATAGGTCATGTTGTCAAAAGCCCCATCGCCGTAGGCCTCGATCGAGAGCTTCATTCCGTTCTTCTGAGCAAGCTCGCGGAAGTGGCCGGCATAGTTTTCCACCAGCAAATCGCAAATCGTCTGCCGTAAATCCCATAGGAAACGCTCGGAGACCTCAACGCTATCGACGATCTGACCCGTGTAGACGGGTAAGAAGCGATAGAGGTCGTAGCCGCGGCGTTTGCGGAACTCTTCGCGGAGCCGCGGCGTCCAGTTCTGTGAGTGGACTTCCCAACTGTCGATGTGCGTGGTGACAAGCGTCTTGCCGGCCAGCCCAGGGCTGTCGGCGATGATCTTGCCCATCAAACCGGCAAACATGGCGTCGGCGGCTTCCTTGTTCAGCTTGTCACATTCCAGTCCGCGGCCCGTCACGGGGGCTGGGGCGTTTACCGCGCCGGTCGACGTATGGCCGATCCGCAACACGGTCCACTTGCCCGCAGGCACGTCCCAACTCAGACGGCCATCCTTGAACTGGGCAGAGAGATCGAGGATGGAATCGGCCTTGATGACTTGGTCAGCCGGCACTTCCGCATACTTGGCCGGGGCGGCTGGCTGATCCTGGCGATCATGGCCTGTCTTCCCTTTGATATTCTCGATCCGGGCCTTACCGACCGGCGTGGGGAAGGCCAGCACGGTGATGTCGCGATAGTAGTTGGCCGTTCGTTGCGGTTCGGGCAACGCCGCATCAAAATGCTTGCCCCCTTCCATGCTGGTTTCCGTCCAGACGACGTACTGCATCGACAGCTCGGGCGTGATCCAAGGGCCGCCGCTGCCGCACCATCCGGCATCGTTATTCATGTTGACTTCAATGCCCAGCCGGTTGGCCTCGCTGAGCATGTGCTTGAAGAGTTCCCGCCATTTTGGTCCCGCGAAGGCGACAGGGCCTTGCGGCGCGCCTTGATCGACCTCCATGATCAACACGCCCCCGATGCCCACGCGTTGCATCGCCTCCAGGTCGGCCGTGATCCCTTCACGGGTGATATTGCTGTTGAGCCAGAACCAGTAAACCCACGGCCGGGCCGCTGCCGGCGGGGCGACGAATTCACTTTTCAGCGCGGAACGTTCCGCAGCCCGAGCTGAGGTACATGCGATAATGGCCAGGAGAATCACAAAAAACAAGCGTTTCATGGGAGAGGACTCCGTAGGGTGGTGGGGTAGTGGAAGAGATAGAACACGAAACAGACGAAATGCATGAGGAGACAACAAGAATGAAGCAAGGAACGAAACGAAAAGGAATTGACATGGAGATTGTTCATAAGGACGAGAGTTAGAGGATTATCGTCGTTTCGTTCCTTGCTTCATTCTTGTTGTCTCCTCATGCATTTCGTCTGTTTCGTGTTCTATCT
>JANXQG010000063.1 GCA_025356915.1 Planctomycetota bacterium
CGCCAGCACCCATCGCCGTACGCGGGCCGATTGCCTAACGTACTCTATCAACTGCTGCACGCGGATGCCCTGATCGAGGCCCGGTTCCGCGGCACACCCTTGGGCAACGACCTGCCGAGCTTGGTCCCACGTAGCCACCAAGGGTTTATCGCAGTAGATACGCGCATGCTGCGGAAGCCCCTCCCAGACGAGCCATAATTTCCATGCAAGCATGCAGTATGATCGGCAGGAAACGTGGGACACAACGCCGTTGGCGTAGATGGTTTCGTGGATACCATTTCCCAGGTTAGGACCGGCGCTTCAATAAGTGTCGGACTTGGCCGTAGGACGGATTGGCAATCCGTCCGGCAATTCGACGGATTGCCAATCCGTCCTACGACAGTAATTGATGCGCCGGTCCTTACCGACTAGCGTCAATTTACTCCACCACTTCCGGATCGAACTTCGTGCCGGTGACTTCCTTCCGCGGCATGCCGATCTCCTGCATCAAATGCTTGGCCAAATGACTGTGGCGGAGGCTGTAGGCAAAGTAAATCACCATGCCAATCGACAGCCAACCTACCAGCCGGAGCCATGAATCGACGGGCAGGAAGAGCATCATCAGTACGTTGACAAAGATCCCCAGCGGGGCGACAACGTAGATGATCGGGCAGCGGAAGGGTCGCACGGAATTGGGCCGCTGGTACCGCAAGATAAACACGGCCGCACAGACCATCACGAAGGCCAGGAGCGTGCCGATGTTGACCATTTCATGCAGCGTTTTGATCGGCGTCAACCCGGCGGTCACGGCGATGAACGCGCCGGTGACCATCGTGGCGATGTGTGGCGTCTGAAATTTCGGATGCACCGTGCCGAATATCTCCGGCAGTAGACCGTCGCGCGACATGGCCATGAAGACGCGTGCCTGACTGAGGAAGAGCACCAAGAGTACGCTCGTCATTCCGGCCAATCCGCCGGCGGAGATCAGTGCCGTGGCTCCTCGCAAGAGAAGGCTCTTGTCCGCTCCCGGTTGCTGCGCAAAGGCCGTGGAAATCGGCGACTTGACATCGATATCCGGATAGGGCACCATGCCGGTGATGACCGCGGCCACGATAATATAGAGCAGGGTGCAGACGAAGAGCGACGTGAGAATACCGAACGGCACATCGCGCTGCGGATTGCGGGCTTCTTCCGCGTGCGTCGAGATCGAATCGAAACCAATGAAAGCGAAGAATACGATCGCCGCGCCGAGCATGATGCCGGAAAAACCGTAGGGCATGAAAGGGCTTCGCGTGGCTTCATCGATGGGTGTCAGCCAGCGGTTCAGGCCGAGGGTTCCCAAGAGGCCCCAGGATTCGACCGCCTTCTTTTTGCCTTTCTCCTTTACTTCCGGCAAGAGCTTTTCCACTTCATCGGTCTCGTCAGCCGACTTGGGCATGGCGACGTCAAGTTCGGCCAATCGCTTTTCACGAGTTTCCGGCGTCATACGGCCCTGTTGGACCAACTCCTCCATCTCCTGAATTTCCCAGGGCTTGCGATAGGATGCCTTGACCTGCGATTCCAAGGCCGCAATCCGTTCGTCAGTAGGCTTAGGCTTGTTTTCGCCTTTCAGGTGCTCTTTTACGATTTCGGCGACGACCTTTTCTTCCGGAAGATGGCGACGTGAGACCGGTACGCTCGTCCAGTTTGAAGGCTTCACATAGGCCACCCCCAGTACGATTACGAATACGACCACGACCAGTTTCATCGAGACGAGCGTGGCATTGGTACGGGCACTCTCGCGAATTCCCAGCACCAAGATCACGGTAATCAAGCCCACCAGGATCACGGCCGGAAGATTGATGATCCCCGCTGTCGAACTATCGACGGTCCAAGGTGGATTGCAGAGTGCGTAGGGTATTTGCGGCCAGTGCAGGGCATCGAGAAGGGAGTTGAAGTAATTCGTCCAGGCCGAGGCCACCGTGGCGCAGCCCATGGCGTATTCGAGGATCAAGTCCCAACCGATGATCCAGGCGAAGACTTCGCCCAGCGTGGTGTAGGCGTAGGTGTAGGCGCTGCCGGCCACGGGGGCCATTGCGGCGAACTCGGCATAGCACAGGGCGGCCAGGGCGCAGCCGATGCCGGCGATGGCATAGGACAAGATCACGCCCGGCCCGGCATCCAATGCCGCGGCACGCCCGGTGACCACAAAGATTCCCGCGCCGATAATGCAGCCCACGCCCAGCGCCGTCAGCGACCAGGGGCCTAGCACGCGGTGCAAGCGATGTTCGCCGGCCGCCTCGGCAAGTAGTACTTCCAGATCCTTCCGGGCGAAAATATGCTTCCAGTTCATTGTGGACCTCCGATTTCACACTCCCCGGCTAGAGAGTTCTGTTTTTGTATGCCGGATCCACGAAGCAACACAACCCAGTGCCGCACGGAATCGAGAACCACCAAACCTGACAGCCCGAGCATGATACCCGCCAGAATCGATACGAGCTGCAAATAAAATGCTTCCGGCGAAGTGGGCGCGAGAGTTGCCAACTCCCGCCACCAACTCTGAATACTCTCGACGCCGGCCGTGAAGACGGTAGCGACGACAAACACCAGCGGAATACCGGTACAAAGGGCGTAAATCCTCTTGGAAGCGTGCTTCAGCAGGTAGGTTGTGCCGATGGCTAGGGCGATCGTGGCCAGCAATTGATTGGCGATGCCCATCATCCGCCACAGGGTTGCAATATTGCCCGAGTAGAGCAAGTAACCCCACAGCGCACAGACGGTCACGCTCAGCACCACGTTGAGCAGCAGGTTCACATCCCGCCGCTGGGCGAGCGACTTGGGCAGGAACTGATGGACCGTTTCTTGGAATATGAACCTCGCCACGCGGGTGCCGGTCTCCAGCAGCGTGAGGATGAAAAGGGCCTCGAACATGATTACGAAGTGATACCAGTAACTCATCAGCGAGCTCATGCCCGGCAGGCTGGAAAAGACCTTGGCCATGCCGACAGCCAGCGTCACCGCCCCGCCTGTCTTGCCGGCAAGGTTCGCTTCGCCCGTGCTCGCTTGTAGCCAGTCGAACTCTTTAGGGGTCATGTCCAGCCCCGGCGCGCCTTCGGTGCTAGCCATCACGGCGGCGTAGTCTTTGACATCGATATTGATCTTGAAGTAATCGCCCGGCTCCAAGGCGCAGGCCGCGATCAAGGCCGTGATCGACACGAAACCTTCCAAAAGCATCGCCCCGTAGCCGATCGGCAGAATGTCTCTTTCGCGGGCGATCATCTTGGGTGTCGTGCCGGAACTGACCAAGGCATGAAAACCTGACAAAGCCCCACACATGATCACGATGCAGACAAAGGGCCAGACCGTGCCAGGCACGACCGGACCGTTGCCATGGATAAAAGGCGTCATGGCCGGCATCTTCAGTTCCGGATGGACCACGAAGATCCCCACGGCCAGGAGGACGATTACGCCAATTTTCATGTACGAACTGAGATAATCTCTTGGACAGAGCAGTATCCAAACCGGCAGAATCGAGGCAATCGCCGCATAGATGGGCAGCATGATCGATAACTGCGGCTTGCTGAAAATCAACACATCGCGCCACGCAGAATCGTCGAACGGCTTCCCCAGAAATACACCCAAAAGCACGATGCTCACGCCAATCAGCGAAGCCTCGCCAACACGGCCTTTGCGGATCACGTTCATCCACAATCCGGTGACCAGTGCTGCGGGAATGGTGACGACGATTGTGAACATTCCCCAGGAGCTTTCACTCAAGGCATAGACCAGCACCTTCGCAACGCCGGCCAGAGTGACAATGATAATGAAGAGCGTAGCCAGGGTGGTTGTGACCCCGGAGATCGGTCCTAACAGGTCGCGTGCGATTTTTGGCAACGACTTGCCCTCGTGCCGCACCGAGGCCAGCAGAATCACGAAGTCATGTACCCCACCCGCTAAACAGGCCCCGATGATGATCCAGGCGAAGCCTGGAAAATATCCCCATTGTGAGGCAAGCACCGGCCCAACCAGCGGCCCCGGCCCGGCAATTGCGGCGAAATGCACGCCAAAGAGTACAAGCCGCCGCGTCGGCTGATAGTCGATGTCGTCACGGAGCCGATGCGCGGGAGTGACGCGTTTATCGTTCAGCACAGCCACTCGGGCGGCAAGAAATGCCCCATACAGACGATAGGCCACCAAAAAGGCCGCCAGAGCCGTGATTACCAGCCAAAGTGAGTTCATACGATCAAATCATAGGGCACGGAAGGCTTTCGATCAATGCGGGACGGTAGTCTTATAGTATTCGGTCGGGCCGCTTCGGTTCCCCGAAAATGGTTGGGACCAAACCCAGTTTCCGGCTGCAATGGCGGCAGGGCTTACAGAGAGCCGGATGAGTTTTTGCAGCTTTCCGACGCCCTCATGGGGGACCCGCAAATAATTTACCGCATGAGAACCCTAGACAAGAAGCGACGTTTTTGCTCAAATGTGAGGAGGAGTAGCATGCGATGGGTACGACACGACGGTCCAACGGGCAGGGGGAACTTCCATTTGAAACTCTGGACGTATTAGAGCGTCCGATGGCTGCACCAAGCGATTCCCAAATTCTGACTGGCGACAGCCTTGAAGTGCTGCCAACCTTGCCAGCCGAGTCCGTTCAATGCTGCGTAACGTCACCACCCTACTGGGGATTGCGTGACTACGATCATCCGGGACAGGTCGGGGCTGAAGCGTCCCCAGAGGTATACGTTACAAACCTTGTAGCGATTTTCCGCGAGGTTCGCCGTGTTCTGTGCAAGGATGGAACCTTGTGGCTGAATGTCGGCGATGGATATGCTCGCAACGGCGGAACCGGCAACTGCGGCCCGAATGCCATGGTTGGCAACACGAAAAAGCTGATTCAGAAGCGCAATTGCAAGGTTCCGGATTGCTGGGGCCTAAAGGATAGGGACTTAATGGGCCTGCCATGGCGAGTTGCCTTTGGTTTGCAAGCGGATGGCTGGGTGCTGCGGTCGAGAATAACCTGGATCAAGAAAACCGCGATGCCGGAAAGCGTCAAGAACCGCCCAACGAACGCGACCGAAGAGATATTCCTTTTTGCGAAGTCACCGACCTATTACTACGACCCGCAGGGAGTACGGGAACTGACCGGCGCGAATCTCCGTAACTATTGGGTCTTGGGACCTGACCCGAATACCCATGGACATCCGGCTGCCTTTCCTAGAGAACTTGCCCGCCGCTGCATCCTGCTAGGATCGCGCGAACGCGATACCGTGCTAGATCCCTTTGGAGGTTGCGGAACTACGGGCTTCGCCGCGAGTGAATTGAATCGTAAATCAATCCTCGTCGAGTTGAATCCGACATACGCCCAGATGAGCAGGGAAAGGAAGCGCAATGGCACGACAACCCGGATCAAGGCAGCTAATCCTTGAATTCTTCCTAAAGAACCTCGGCAAGGTCGTCGAATCGAGGGACATTCAGTCGGCGAGCGGGGGAGCCGTCGAATGGGCGCGAAGGGTTCGGGAACTTCGCAACGAAGAGGGTTATCAAATCCTTTCACAAAAAGACCGCGCGGACTTGAAGCCCAATCAGTATCTCTTGGAAACAACATTTCGCATGCCCGCTTTCCGGCGGGACATCTCCAAGGAAACGCGGGCCTGGGTGCTTGAAAGAAACGGCTACACTTGCCAAATGTGCGGCGCAGCCGCCGGCGACCCCGATCCATTTGGCGGAAGCCGGACGGTTCGCTTGTCGATGGGGCATATTGTGGACAAGTCGAAAGGCGGGAATGACAGCCCGGAGAATCTAAGGGCCATTTGCACAAATTGCAATGAAGGATTGCAGAACGCCGCGCCTCCAAAACCGGATCGGGTTCATCTTCTCGCACAGGTGCGACGAGCGACAATCGATGACCAGCGCGCTTTGCTGAAATGGTTGCTCCAGAAGTTCAACCTAGAAGTTGGCGATAGCCATTGAGGAGCGAAGACGAGATTCTCCTTGACTCCAGAAAATCTTCGAGCCAATGGCTCTATAATGTTGTAATTTAATCCCTTTCCGAAGCGAATTCATGCCTGAAAAACTGATTATCATTGGCAGCGGCCCGGCTGCTTGGACATCGGCCATTTACTCCGCTCGTGCGGAGCTCAAGCCCCTGGTATTTGAGGGGGCCTATTCCGATGAAAACCGCATCGCTGGCACCCTGCCGCTAGGCCAGTTGGCTCTCACGACGGAAGTCGAGAACTACCCAGGCTTCCCGGCCGGTGACCTGGAGGGCTATCTCGACTCGGCCCTGCCGAAGGAAAAACGCATGGAAATGCCGCCGCATGGCAAGGATGGCGTCAACGGTCCCGAATTGCTCGAACTGATGCGGCAACAGGCAGTCAACTTCGGCGCACGGATCATTACCGAGGATATCCGGCGAGTCGATTTCAGCAAGCGACCCTTCCGGCTCAATGCCTCGGACAGCAAGACCTACGAAGCCGAGTCGGTGATCGTGGCCACCGGTGCCAGGGCCAACTACCTTGGTCTGCCGTCGGAAGAGAAGTATAAGAACCGCGGAGTTAGCGGCTGTGCTGTCTGCGACGGTGCCCTGCCCCGCTTCCGTAACAAACCGCTTGCCGTGATTGGCGGGGGTGACTCGGCCATCGAAGAGGCTACCTACCTCACCAAGTTCGCCAGCAAGGTCTACCTGGTCCATCGCCGCGACAAACTGCGAGCGTCAAAGATCATGGCGGAACGGGCCGAATCGAATGCCAAGATCGAACTTCTTTGGAACCGTACCGTCGACGAAGTGCAGGGTAACGACCGGGAAGGCGTGACTGGCGTGCGTTTGAAGAGCACCGTCGGCGAAGCAGACCTCGAATTGCCTATTTCCGGCTTCTTCCTCGGCATCGGCCACACGCCCAACACGGCATTTCTGCAAGGCGCGTTGGAATTGACCGATAAAGGCTACGTCGTCTGGACTGCGGCCATGCGGACCTACACCAGCGTACCCGGCGTGTTCGCCGCCGGCGACGTGGCGGATGATTATTATCGCCAAGCCATCACTGCCGCGGGGACGGGCTGCATGGCGGCACTCGATGCCGAACGCTGGCTGGCGGAACACGGGACGTGAACCCTATAATAGAATGTTATGAATACCAGTTGTATCGATCTCGATTCAACGATTCTCTCGAAAATCGTTGATCGCATCCGACGCGTGGCTAATCCGCGGCGAATTGTGCTGTTTGGGAGTCGTGCTCGCGGCGATTTTCGTCCGGACAGCGATATCGATCTCTTGGTGATCGAAGATTCACCCTTGCCGCGTCACCGCCGCGCAATCCCCCTGTACGCTGCGCTGTCGGAATTGCCCCTGGCGGTAGATGCGGACATCGTGGTTTATACGCCGGCCGAAGTCGAAGATTGGCAAGGTGCTAGTGCCGCGTTTGTGACCACCGCGCTGCGGGAGGGTAAAGTGCTGTATGAAGAATAATCACGACGTTGCCTTGGGTTGGCTTCGGAAGGCCGATAGCGATCTGAAAAATGCGGAGCTTTGCCTCGCGGCTGACGAGGCACTCGATACGGCCTGTTTTCATTGCCAGCAGGCCGCCGAAAAAGCACTCAAGGCATTCCTGATCGATCGCAGCGTGAACTTCCCCTTGGTTCATGACCTGAAGCGATTGCTCGATTGCTGCTTGCCGGTTGACACCGCGTTCAAGACGCTTGAACCGCTTGCTCTGCAACTCAATCCATTCGCGGTCCAAACTCGTTACGATGACGAGTTTTGGCCCGAACTCGACGAAGTTCGCGACGCCGTCGCGGCGGCGCGCACCATTCGCCAATTTATCCAAATCCGGCTATTAAAATGAAAAAACTCTCTGTTGCCCAAGCCCGTTTACCCGAATCAGTCGATCAAGAGATCCTTCTCCAAGGCTGGATCCGCACACGTCGCGACTCCAAGGGCGGGTTCAGCTTCCTGGAACTCAACGACGGCTCCTCGCTGGGCAACATCCAGATTGTCGCCCCCGGCACGCTGCCAAACTATGAGTCGGACATCAAGCGGCTCACGGCCGGTTGCAGCGTCAGCGTCGAGGGCCTAGTCAAAGCCTCGCCGGGCAAGGGCCAGGCCACCGAGGTCGAGGCCCGCAGCGTGACCGTTCACGGCTGGGCCGATCCCGATGCGTTCCCCATCCAGAAGAAAGGGGCCAGTTTCGAGTTCCTCCGCACGGTCGCCCACCTGCGGCCGCGGACCAATACCTTCGGCGCCATGGCCCGAGTGCGAAACTGCGTCTGCCGCTCAATTCACGACTTCTTCCAGGAAGAAGGCTTCCTTTACGTCCATACGCCGATCATCACGGCGAGCGACTGCGAAGGGGCTGGCGCCATGTTCAAGGTCACCACGCTCAACCTCCGCAACCCGCCGCTGCCCGAAGAAGGCCCCGATAAGCCCGGTTGGGATGTCGACTTCTCGAAAGATTTCTTTCAGCGGCCGGCCTATCTGACGGTGAGCGGGCAGCTTGAAGGCGAGACCTACGCCTGCGGATTAGGCAAATGCTACACCTTCGGCCCTACCTTCCGCGCTGAGAATTCCAACACGGCACGGCATCTGGCCGAGTTCTGGATGGTCGAGCCTGAGGCGGCCTTCTTTGAACTGATCGACAACATGGACCTTGCCGAGCGGTTCCTGAAGCGGATATTCCGCGACGTGCTCGCACGTTGTCCCGAGGATATGGAGTTCTTTCGCGAGCGGATCGACAAGACGGTGATCGACACACTCGAGCACGTCTTGGAGAGCAACTTCATCCGGCTGCCCTATACCGACGCCGTGGAAATTTTGAAGGCATCAGGGCGACAGTTCGAGTTTCCGGTCGAGTGGGGTCACGACCTCCAGGCCGAGCACGAACGATACCTGACCGAGGAGCATTTCAAGTCGCCGGTCATCCTCTTTGACTACCCCAGGGCGATTAAGCCCTTCTACATGCGTCTGAACGACGATGGTTGCACGGTCCGCGCGATGGACGTGCTCGTTCCCAAGGTGGGCGAGATCATCGGCGGCAGCCAGCGCGAGGAGCGACTGGACGTGTTGGAAATGCGGATGAAGGAGCAGAATCTCAGCCCCGAGAGCTACTGGTGGTATCTCGACCTGCGTCGCTTTGGCACGGTGCCGCATTCCGGTTTTGGTTTGGGCGTCGAACGAGTCTTGCTCTTCATCACCGGCATGGCCAACATCCGCGACGTGATCCCCTATCCCCGCACGCCTGGCAGCGCGGAGTTTTAGGGAGCTGAAACTGACGCCTGACCGGTTCACGTTATCTGGAACCCGCATTTACCGGGCGCGTTGGGAGGCCCACTGGCGGTTCATGGCCTCGGACATGGC
This sequence comes from Planctomycetota bacterium, assembly GCA_025356915.1. GTDB lineage: Bacteria > Planctomycetota > Planctomycetia > Pirellulales > Thermoguttaceae > JANXQG01. Next base: position 9,308 of record JANXQG010000063.1, read on the forward strand.
TTCTTCCGCCTCGTGAATCATGCCGGCCCGCTGGCAGACGAGGCTCTTGGCCATAAAGCTGAACGGGTCGTTGGCGTCGAGTTCGCATACCAACTGAGCCTGCTCCACGGCATCGCCATGACGGCCTTGTTTACTATAGAAAGCGCTCAGTGCCGCATGGGCCAGGGCAAAGTCCGGCCGACTCTGGGCCAGCGATTCCAGCCGAGCTACCGCCTCGTCCAATTTGCCAGCTTGTTGCAGTTCAATAGCTTCGTCGTACAGATTTTCGTGCGTTGACATAGGAATGATAGGTAAGTAGGATTCGTGGAAGTAAGATTATCCATTTCAGTTTACCGAACAACAGTGAACTGGAAAAGGGGCCTCGATTTGACTGCGGTGAACCGTAAATGTACTTGGGATGGGATTCGTCAAGCCGAGGCCAGAAGGTTTCCACTGACGATTGCGACCGTATGTGCAGCGATTCAGTATGGGTATCTCGCTGGCGATTTTCATCACTCGCCCAAAACTTTTGCTAAATGATCGATCTCGGCCTTGGTTCTTTTCTCCGTTATGGCCACGAGCAGACAGTCTTTTAACTCAGGATACCAACGCCCCAACGGCAGGCCAGCGAAAATGCCGGCGGCCTGGGCCTTGGCAAGCAGTTCATCGACGCGGCCGTCGGTTACCTGGACGACAAACTCCTTGAACATCGGCTGCTGAAAAGCGAGTTGCAATCGCGGGCTGGTGGTCAAACTCGCGGCTGCATAATGGGCCTTCTGCAAGCAGAGGTTCGCCACGTCAGCTAGGCCGGTGGGGCCCATGGTGGCCAGGTAGATCGCGGCACGAACAGCCAGTAAGGCCTGGTTCGTGCAGATGTTGCTCGTGGCCTTGTCGCGGCGGATATGCTGCTCTCGAGTTTGCAGCGTCAACACCCAGCAGCGTCGCCCACGGCGATCGACGGTTTGTCCGACCAGACGGCCGGGCATGCGGCGGAGAAACTGCTCGCGGCATGCGAGGATACCGAGGTACGGCCCCCCAAATTGCATCGGAGTGCCGAGTGATTGCCCTTCCGCGACGACGATATCGGCCCCCGCGTCGCCCGGCCGCTTGAGCAGGCCGAGGCTGATCGGATCGACACTGGCGACCAGCGACGCGCCCGCCTCGTGAACGATCTTGGCCAGTGTTTCGATCTTCTCCACGCAGCCGAAAAAGTTTGGCTGTTGTAGCAGTAAGCAGGCCGTCTTGTCGTTGACGGTGACACGTAGGGTTTCTGGATCGAGCGTGCCACCGGGTGTATCAAGCGTGACCAACTCAACATCCAGATTGGCGAGATACGTGGCCAAAATCTGCCGATAATCGGGGTGTACGCTGCGGGCTACCAGCACGCGGCCCGGTCGACGGGTAATGCTCATGGCCATGAGTACGGCCTCGGCCGCGGCACTGCCACCGTCGTAGAGGCTCGAATTTGAATAGTCCATGCCGGTCAACTGGGCGATGAGCGTCTGATACTCGAAGAGGGCTTGGAGGTTGCCTTGGCTGACTTCCGGCTGATAGGGCGTGTAGGAAGTAACAAATTCGCTCCGCGAGGCGATATAATCGACAACCGCCGGGACAAAATGGTCGTAACTTCCGCCGCCGAGGAAGCAGATACCGCTGCCTGCGGGATCGTTCTTCGCCGCCAGCTCGTTCATGTGCGAAGTAAGTTCCAGCTCACCCAAGGCAGGCGATACCTTGAGTGACCTGCCCAGCCGCAACTCCTGCGGCACCATCGCAAAAAGATCGTCGATCGATTCCACGCCGATCGATTTCAGCATGGCTTTCTGATCGTCGGCGTTATTGAGGAAATACGGCATGGGGGTGGGTTGGGGGCGTGAGGCGTGGGACGGGAGTTGGGGGCGACGACTCCCCTCGCCCTGTACTCAGGGAGAGGGGCAGGGGGTGAGGGCGGGGAGTGGGAATCTCAAATCTCAAATCTTCAGATTTCAAATCTTACGTCTGCCGACTCCCAAACCTTCTAATCCGCCTCGTCGCACTGTTTTTTATAAGTTGCATAGTCGAACAATTCCGACTGGCCACCGCTTTTTACCCGAATCTTCACTAGCCAGCCGATACCGTAGGGGTCGTGGGTCAGGGGGTCGAGATTCACAAACGTCGTCTTCGGGTCAGGCGTAATGAGTGCCATATTGACCTCAATGATCTCGCCATCCACCGGACTGTACAAATCACTCACTGCCTTGACCGATTCAACTTCGCCGAAGGGCTTACCCGCCTGTACGCCACGGCCCGGCTCGGGCAGATCAATATGCACCAGGTCCGTCATCGCGTGGATGGCAAAATCGGACAGGCCTACGGTCGCCGTCATGACGCCTCCCGGCCTGTCCGCGAAGTGAATCCATTCGTGCGTGCTTGTGTACTGTAGTAATTTTGGGTCGAGTGACATTCGTTGGGAATCCTTTCAGTAATGCAGAGGGATCAGACGCGGCGGCGGTCCCGTTGGTAAAAAGGAAATTCTATCACACGGGCCGGTTCGGCGCGACCCCGCAAATCGACTTGTAATTCGGTCCCCGGCTTGGAGACCGCAGGGGCAACAGAACCGATGGCAATAGGCTTTTTCAGCGTTGGTGAGAAAGTGCCACTGGTCACCTCGCCCACGAGCTGGCCGCTGGAGAGGATCGGATAGCCTTGCCGCGGCACCCGCTGACCGGACATTTCCAGCCCGATCCGCACTCGCCGCAGCGGCTCTTTCTGGATCCGTAGGAGGGCATCTCGACCGGGGAAGTCATAACCGACGAGGTGGCAGGCGAACCCCAGTCCGGCCTCGAAGGGATTGATTTGTTCGCTCAGTTCATGGCCATAAAGCGGCATTCCCGCTTCCATGCGGAGCGTGTCTCGCGCGCCCAGACCGCAAGGAACGATGCCAAACGGCTTGCCTTGATCGAGGATGGCTTGCCAGATGGCCGGCGCGATTTCCGCGCCCACGCTCAGTTCAAAACCATCTTCGCCGGTGTAACCCGTGCGGCTGATGATGCCGCCTTGCCGCTGGGCACCGGGATGCAACCATTGAACCCGCGTACCGCGATAGTAGCGCATCCATTGCAGGTCGATATTCACCAGCGGCTGCATTACTTCGACACTCTTGGGTCCCTGGATGGCGAACATGGCCCAAAGACGACTGAGGTCGGTGAAGATCACCTCTCGGCCGGGAACCTCAGCGCGTTCGCGGGGCAGGTGGACGTTGATCCAATCGACAATCTTCTGCCGGTTACCGGCATTGACCACGACGACATAGAACGGCTGGCCGTAGGAATCGTGGTAGTAACCCACGAGTACGTCTTCGAGAATGCCGCCTTGGTCGTTGGTCATAAGCGAATAGCGGATTTGGCCAAGCTCCATGTCGGCCACGCGGCGAGTGAGCATTTCGGCCAGAAAGACGGCCGCGCCTGGGCCTTCAAACCGCAGCCGGCCCATGTGGGAAATGTCGGTGATGGCCACGGCACTGCGAGTGACCGTATGTTCGTGGATAATGGAAGTATACTGGACCGGCATGGCCCAGCCCGCAAAATCGACCATCCGCGCGCCTTGCGCCACGTGCCAGTCAAAAAGAGGGGTTCTAAGCAGGGTTGGATCCATGTGGGTGAGTGGGAAAGAGGGAGTCGAGATCACTTTGGCAGCATCTGACGAAACTGTTCAAATAAATAACTGCTGTCGTGCGGGCCGGCAGAGGCCTCGGGGTGATATTGCACGCTAAAGGCGGCAAGCTTGCGATGCCGCATACCCTCGATCGTGTTGTCGTTGAGATTCACATGGGTCACTTCCAAATCGGCAAGCAGTGAATCGCCAGCAACGGCAAACCCGTGGTTTTGGGTGGTAATCTCCACGCGTCCCGTAACCTGGTTCATCACAGGCTGGTTCGCCCCGCGATGCCCGAATTTGAGTTTGTAGGTCTTTGCCCCACAGGCCAGCGCAAGCAACTGATGGCCCAGACAGATGCCAAAAATCGGCTTCTTGCCCAAAAGATCGCGAATCGTCTGTTGAGCGTAAGTCAATGGCTCCGGATCGCCGGGACCATTGGAAAGAAACACGCCGTCGGGCAGGCAGGCCAACACATCATCGGCCGTGGCCGTGCCGGGGAGAATTGTCACACGGCAGCCCATGTTGAACAGATGTCGGGCGATGTTCCACTTCATGCCGTAATCCAGAGCAACGACGTGTGGGCTGCCGGCTGGCAACTCGCGCGACGCCCCCTGATCCTGCCTCTCTCCCAGCGGGAGAAGGTGACCAAGTCGTGCCCAAGGACTTAAGCCCTCGTTCCATTGAACCGGCTTCTCGGGAATGACTTCACGCACCAAATCGCGGCCGATCAAGCCTGGACTGGCGTTCGCTTTAGCCACCAGACGGGCATCGTCGAAATCGATCGTCGAAAGAATGCCCTTCATCGCACCGCGAATACGAATACGACGCACCAGTGCCCGAGTGTCGATGCCCTCCATGCCGACGATTCCATAGCGGGCGAGATACTCGTGCAGTTGACCGTCGGCGCGAAAATTGCTCGCCCGCCGGCTCTGCTCACGAACAATGAACCCGGCCAGATGAGGCTTGTGGCTTTCGACGTCCTCGGCGTTCACGCCGTAGTTGCCGATTTCCGGATAGGTCATTGTGACGATCTGGCCCCGATAACTTGGATCCGTAAGGATCTCTTGGTATCCGGTCATCGACGTGTTGAAGCACACTTCACCGTCGACTTCGCCATTTGCTCCGAAAGATTTACCCGTAAATACCGTGCCATCTTCCAGTGCGAGCTTTGCAAGTTGTGTCAAGATATCGCTTACTCTCTAAAGTCCAGGTGTCATTTAACCCGATAGGTCAACTAAAGGCTGCGGGTCTACGGAGGACGGAAGCGTCACAGCCGAAGTAATCCGCGCAGTCGAAAGTGAGGATCCTTGTACGGCGAACGGGGATCCTTATTTTCTGCGCTCTTCTATTTTAGCCTGTCCATCGCAGCCGGAATAGGGACTAACCCACCGACGATCCTACCAGGCGCAGAGCGTGAAACAGGATCGCAATAATGCCAATCACCGCCAGAATGGTCTTGATCTGATCGGTTCGGCTGGGAAGTGGTTCCGTCTGAGGAGCTAGGGTGGCCGGCAAAACCTGGGCCGCCGGGCTGCCTGATGGCGACGGAACCAAGTCTGGTGGGCTGGGCCGATTAACGGCGGTTTTACCGTCCGCGGCCGGCGGCGCACTGAACAGGTCAGTTTTCGCTACCGGCTGCAACGGAAAACGAGCTACAGCCCCTCCTGAAGGGATAACTGGCGAATTATTCTCCGCCAAAGGTGGCAAGGTGGTGGCGATCGCAGTACTTGGAGGAGGGGGCAGAGGGGCTGGGGCCTGGGCAACCATCGTCGTATTGCCTGGCAGTCGCTGGAAATCGAGGTATGCCGCCGCAAGGAATTGCCGCACGCGGCCACAGTAGCTGCCCATTGTGTAGCCGCCAGACCATGTGTTTCCCGCAGCCCCAAATAGGATGCCGGCAATCTCACCTCGGCTATTACAAATGGGGCCGCCGGAATCACCCCTTCGTGCCTCGACATCGACTTCAATGATCTCGTGCGGAAGATTTCCCCCAGGTGTATGGTATTTGACACAACGGCCCGCTACGGTGCGATAAGCCCCCTCAGGCCCGTAACCTGCGATCGACAAAGGTTCACCAGGTCGTGGCGGCTCGGTGGCCAGCGGCAACGGTTGAACCTGCGGCCGCTGAATGGCCAGAGCAGCAAGATCCCAATCGCGATCGGTTTTGAGCAATCGTGCTCCGCTACGAAAACCGTCGGAAAACACGACGGTAATCGGCCCCGTGGCTTCGCGAACAACGTGCCAGTTGGTCACCACGAGGCCATGGGCTTCATCGACAGCCACGAGTGCTCCCGTGCCTAGCGACGACGCGCCGTTTTGTTCTGCGGCGATAATTCGCACCACGGCAGGATGGGGAATCCGTGCGGCAGGCGCAACCGGTAACGGCCAAGCCATGGCAACCGCCGGACAAAACGCGACCAGAACTGCCAGGAGATGTTTCACGCGACACACATTTTACCGGAGAAGCGGGATAACGAGCCGTTATCTTGCTTTTCGGCAATAGGTAACCTCAACGTACAGCGATCAGGCGGCAGGCGGAAAGTGCGGAGATTTCGGAAGGCTAGGAAAAATCAGCAAATAGGGTAGTATTGTCATTCGCAGTAGCGGCCTCGATGGTAAGGTGGCGAACTGGTGGCATTGCTATCAGTCAGGGTGGCACGTTTAGTTCTGGGTGCCGTATACGAATAATTGCACTCAAAATGGCCTTTGCGGCGTTGCGTCAAACGGGGATATTCCGTAGAGTAGCTTTTCGACAAACGGCCCACGGCCTATCGGCTCAAGGATGAATCGAACGGTCGTGGCCAAGATACTGGAGATATCGAGGAGCATGGAAGCTCGTCTGATTCGTCCCGCCCTGCTGGCGGCGTTGTTGATGGTCTCAATGGGCGCGAGTTACCGTAGCGCCAATTTCATTATCGAGACAGCCAATCCGCAAATGGCCGCCCGCATTTCGCAGGCGGCCGAGCAATTCCGCCACGACCTGGCCATCGAGTGGCTCGGGCAGGCGATGCCCAACTGGGCCCAGCCTTGCATAATGACGGTGCAGGTTGCGCCGCACCTGGGTGCGGGCGGGGCCACGACGTTTGTCTTTGACGATGGCGAGGTGTTTGGCTGGCGGATGACGATCCAAGGCTCGGCCGAGCGCGTGTTGGATTCCGTGCTTCCCCACGAAATCACGCACATGGTTTTCGCCAGCTACTTCCGTCGCCCCCTGCCTCGCTGGGCCGACGAAGGCGGCGCCACAAGCGTCGAGTATATCGGCGAGAAGCAGAGGCACCGGCAAATGCTCGTGCAGTTCCTCCGTACGGGCCGCGGCATTGCCTTCGGCCAGATGTTCGCCATGACCGAATATCCGCAAGACGTCATGCCGCTTTATGCCCAGGGTTATTCGCTGGCCGAGTTCCTGATTGCTCGTGGTGGACGGAAGAAGTTCATCGCGTTTCTGGCCGACGGTATGCGTGACGGGCAGTGGTCGGCGGCCGTGCAGCGAAACTACAACGTCAGAGATTTGCCTGCCCTGCAAAATACTTGGGTGGCGTGGGTCGGCCAAGGTTTCCCTGCATCGCCCGTTGAGAATAACGTAATGACGGCCTCGGTCCAAACAACGGCAACTCAAACGCCGGCCATGATTACCCCGGTAGTAGCGGTTGCCGATGTGCGTCGCGCCCGGCCGGAACCGAACCTGATCTATCGCGTCCGCGATAAGGGCGGAGCCGAACCGCTGCCGCAGTCACTTCCCTCACAAGGCTGGCGCACCGCCGACGGCGCACCGGCTGAGAGTACCCAACCTTCGGAAGCGACCACATCACAGGTCGCCCGCCCGCCGACAATGGAACCGTCGCGGCAGGAGATTTTGCAGTGGCAGGAGCACCGTTAGGACCAGCGAATCAATAAGTGTCGGGTTTTCGGAACGTACAGTTATTGATTCGCGAGATGGAATGCATCTCGCGGAGCGAGATGAGTACAGTTATTGATTCGCCGGTCCTTAAGACTCACCCTTCCCACGGCTGCTTGACACCCTGCATCTTCAGCCAGTAAAGCGTGAGGTGGAAAAAGACGGGGGCGGAGAAGCAGAGGGAATCGATGCGGTCCAACAGACCGCCGTGGCCCGCGACCAAGGTGCCGTAGTCGCGGACGCCGCGGTCGCGTTTGATGGCGGACAGGGTCAGGCCGCCGGCAAAACCCATCACGGAAATGACTAGCGACATGGCGGCGGCCATCCACCAGTTGGAGCCTTGAAACGGCGTGGCCCACCAAAGCACGCCGCCGATCAATGTCACGCTGGCCGAACCGCCCAACAGGCCTTCCCAGGTCTTCGTGGGATTGATCGCAGGCGCGATGACATGCCGACTGGGAATCTGAGCCCAGGCGTATTGCAAGGCGTCGCTGAGTTGGACGATAAGCACAAAGAAGAACAGTAGCCGAGTATTGGCCCCGGGCGTGAGCGTGGAAGGTATGTCATTAGGCTCGAGCCGGAGCGTCAATAGGGCCGGGGCGTAGCTCAGGCAGTAGACGCAGATCAACAGTCCGGTCTCGATTTTTGCCGTCCGTTCCAGGAATCGCTTGTGGTCGCCCGCCATGGCGATCAAGCCGGGAATGATGAGAAACGCATAGACGGGGATCACGATGCTGTAGAGCGGATAGTTCTCCATGCCCACGAGCACGAACTGCAACGGCGCAATGACGAAGAAGACCAGGAAGAGTGTGCGATGGTCGCCGGGCCGGGTGGGCGTGAGCGTGATGAACTCACGGAGAGCCCAAAACGCACCTAAGCCCGAGAGCACGACCGTGGCCGTCTGGCCGATGAAGAAAGTGGCGGCCAGGATTGAGCAGAGCACCCACCAGGCATACACGCGCATGCGGACGGTTTCCAGGATGGCGGTGCTCAGGCCGCTGTCGTTGCGGGCACGGAGGGCGCGGATAATGACCGTCGCTACGGCGAGCAAAATCAGCACGCCGCCCACCAGTCCTAGGGTTCTGGGTTCAAAAGCCGCCGACATAAATATTGCGTCCTTAAGGATGCCTAAGGGTCGTGCTGAAACCGCTTCTAAAGTTCCTTCAGACGGCGAACCGCGTTCCTCGCACGATTCAAGAATAAGTCTTTCGATTCACCCGACTCCAGCCACATCGGCGGGCCGAAGGTAATACAGCTCAGCAGCGGCACGGGCAAGAGTTTGCCACGCGGCAGGATCCGATTCATGTTGTCGAGGTACACGGGAATTAACTCCAGGTCAGGCCGCTTTTTGCTGAGATAGTATAAACCGCTCTTAAACTCACCGACTTCCTGCCCGTCACCACGTCCGCCTTCCGGAAAAACGATAAGGGAATAACGCTGACCGATTTCGCGGATCATCAGGTCGACCGGGCTTTGGTGGACCTTAATTTCCGTTCGGTTGATCAACATGGCGTTGAAAACCTGGGTTGCTAGGTAACGGCGGATGCGTCCTTTAATCCAATAGTCTTTGGCAGCGACGGGCCGGGTCAATTCCCGCACATTGGCCGGCAGGGCCGCCCAGAGGACGATGGCGTCCAGGTGGCTGGTATGATTAGCAAAATAGACTCGCTGGCAGGTGTCGGGCTGCGAGTCTATCCACCGCGTGCTAGCACCACTGAGGAATTGGGCCGCCACGGCGAGTACATTCCTCATCAAGGAAACTTTGTCCATGCTCCGCGCTGCTCGATCTGTGGCAGTGTGGCAGGGGAAAAACAAGCCGCTATTCTAACCTACCGGTTGCTTGAAGCCAAGCCCCATTGGATCAGAGGTTGCAAGGCCGATGGGGGAAGAAGGTTTTTTTCCCGCACGGCCGCCTGCTTTTTGTTGGTATATCTCCTCCAGCATCTTCTCGTAACCGGTGACCATCTGTTGGATCGAAGCGTACTCGATTACATACTGCCGCCCGGCGCAGCCGAAGTCGGCCGCCCGCGCGCGATCTTGCAGCAATTCGATCAGCCGGCCAGCTAGCTCCTCTTCACTGCCTGGCGAAACCAGATATCCACTGCGGCCGTCATGCACGGCCTTATCGACTGAGCCGACCCGAGTGGCCACGACAGGCTTTTCGGCAGCCATCGCTTCCAGGATCGATACCGGATTGGCTTCGATATGCGAGCTTAAAGCCAGCACGTCGATCAGGGAAAGCACTTCGGGTACGTCGCTCCGTGTGCCCAAGAATCGGACAGCGTTGGATAGGGAGAGCAACCCGGCAAGGGTTTCCAGTTCGTCGCGTTGTGGGCCGTCACCCACGATCAAGAATTGGGCATTGGGTATTGAGCGCCGCACTCGCACGGCAGCCCGCAGAAACAAGGAATGGTTCTTTTCCGGGCGGAGTGCCGCCACGATGCCGACGACGGGAGCGTTGGCAGCTAGATCGAACTCCTTTCGCAGGATCTCGTTGGGCGGCCGGGGACGAAATCGCTCGACATCGACTCCGTTGGGGATCACATGAATTTTTGATGCCGTGCAGCCTTCGTGTGCCGCTAGGTAGCGGCCATGCGGTTCGGCCACTGCGATAAAGGCGTCGGTAATCGGGGCTAGCAGGCGATTGGCAAATTGCACGCGGTCAGGCCAGCCGGTCGAATGCAATGCCGAAGCGATCACGGGCACGCCCGCCAAGCGGGCTGCCAGTCGCCCCCAGAACATCTTGTCGCCGGCACCGACGGTGACGATAGCATCGATCCGCCGCTGCCGCATCAGCCCTGCCAAACGCCAGCAGATGCTCACATCGGACTTGCGGGTTAACAGGCCATGATGCGTGGGAATCTCCAACGCCAACATCTCGCCCAGGGGGCCTAGATCTTTAAGGCAGCAGAGTTCGGGCAAGAACCGCGAATGATCCAAGCGACGGATCAGTTCGACCAGCAGCGTTTCGGCCCCGCCGACAGGCATGCTTGTGATGACGAACATCACCCGCAAGGGGCCGCGGTCATGCAAATTGGTTGGAGGTTTACGGTGAAACAGCATGGAATGCCTCTTCATTTCTTGCATCGTCCCGCGGAAGCTCGATGCGATCCTCGTTCCAGCGGTATTCAAAACGTCGCGTGTGGATCTTTCGCGGGTCGGCGGTGAGCCAGTTCTTCAAGCGTAATATTTCGCAGACGGCCGGGAGGCGGTGCAAATGGAAAGGATCGTCGCCAGGATAGTTGTAGCCGCCATACGCCGAACAGACCCCCTCATAGCCGCACTGGGCAGCCAAGGCGAATGCCTGGCAGCTCAAGTTTGCGTGCATGCCAAAGGGGAACGAGAAATAGCGGATTGGCCGGCCGATCGCCAACTGAAGTTCCTGCCGGGCGACGACCAACTCTTGATGTAACACGGCCGTGTCGGTCACCTTGCCCAGATCTGCATGGCTGTAGGTATGGGCCCCGATCTCGATGCCGGCGTCAGCCATCGCGCGGATTTCTTCGGGCGAGTTTGGCGCCAGGTTTACGCCGCACTTCAGATCGTGGTCGAACGGCCGGCACTCCAGAATGTTTTGCACGGCGACGAAGTAGGTGCAGGGAATTCGCTCTTTGACCAACCAGGGAATCGCGGTCTGGCAGTTGTCGGCGTAACCGTCGTCAAAAGTGATATGCACAGCCGGCCGATCATTGACTCCGCTCCGCAGCCGCCGCTGCACATCTTCCATGGAAATCAGCTCGAAGTTCCGCCGCAGCCAGCACATCTGATCGATGAACGTCCGGTTCGGCATCGTCCAGTCCGTGGCCCTATCATCAGCAATGCGATGGTAATACAGCACGGCAATTGGTATCCGCCGCTGGGCGGCAAGCTTCCGATGGATCCACCACCGCGCTGGCTTGGAGGCATGATAGTAAACGTTCAACAGTAACCATTTCCAGAGCGGCATGGCAGGCTAAATCTGATTTGAAATTTGAGATTTGAAATACCGCTTGCGGCTTCGCAATTGAAAATTAAGAGCCGCTTGCGGCTTCGCAACTGTCAACCAAAGTAGTATTGCTTTGCGACGTTTGATTCAGCCAGCGTTTCACACTGCGACCGGCCAACCAAAGGTTATTCCGCAGTTGCGACATGGTACGATTGGGAACGATGCGTAAAGCCAGCAACGGTCGGGCGACGGCGCGGAAATTGGCCTTGTACGGTTCGTCGCCACGGAGGAAATCCACGGCCCGCCCGCCTTGCTCGATAGCCCGCTTGATTATGGCGACGGTGATCAGATGTCCCGGCTTGCAGGCCAGCGACTGCGGATCGATGCCACTCTGATATTTGTAGGTAACGCCCTGGCTGGCCAATTGATATTCCGCGGCCACTGTCCGGCCGTCGAGTTCCAACAGTTGAAGTTGTAACTGACCGGCCAACAGCAGGCGCCGGGCGACCTCGCGGTGAAACGCCATGAACCGTGGCGAGGCAAAACAGCCTGGCTCGCCCAGCATCTGCCGCCGTTTCTGGTGCAGGTCGATGAGCACGTCCATGGCCGGATCGAGTTGCTCGCAACTCTCGACCGTGCGCAACACGGCCCGGCCGGTTTGGAATAGGTTGCGATCGGCCTTCCGAATTTTTTCGCGATGGCCCTTGGAAACCATGCCTAGATACTCCTCCCATGTCTTGGGCAAAGTGAGCCGCCAGGTGTGGACCGACGAGTTTTCATGCTGCGAGCAACCACGTTCGTCAAGCTGCCGCAAGAGCCTCGTGACGTTGGTATCTTCCGCGTCCACGCCGTCGATTTCCAAGAGATCCCAGTAGTGATTCGCACCGGAAGCAGAGTTCGATCCGGTCAGGTAATCTGCGATGGCCTCGGTCACGCGGTCGTCGTCCTCGGGCATGCAGAGGATGCTCGCGTAGTCGGAGCAAACCTCGCCGCTACCCAGCCAACGCACTACCCAGCCCTTAGCCGCCGAGTGCTTTAGATACCAAGGGGCAATGCCCGCAAGCTGGCCGGAGTTATCCAGAACGCCGAGTACCATGAGACGCATACTCATATCGCTAGGCGATTGCGGCCCATAATGCCGCCACCAAGTGGACAGCCATGCCCAGGACCGAAAGGGAACACCGAGCGCAAGGCGATCCCAGGATTCTGCATGGGGAACAATTTCGTCCCACGTAGTAAAAGCTATGATTTGCATACATAAATCTTAGTCATACGCGGGTAGATGCAAGTTTATTTCAGAATTCGCGGAAAGAATATGGGGTAGGTCAGGCTTTCCAGCCTGACGAAACGGACAAGTCAGGCTAGGGCTAGAAAGCCTGACCTACGTGATTTTCTTTCGTGCCTGGGTATCGAACCGTTGCCAAAAGGCAGCACGATGTTGCATATTGGCAACATGATGGCGGAAGAAATTGAGGATTTGATTTGAGAGACGATGATGACGCAAAGTTTAGCCAGGAAAACGCTTAGCGATGGAAAAGCGACTCCGAATATTTCGGCCACGGCGGTGGGCATTGGCTTTGCTCCGTGAAGTGATACCAACGCACTGACCAAGGAGAACCCAACCGATGAACTCTGTACAAAATTCGCTATCGGAACCAGGAGAACTAGGCCGACTTTTGGTCGTCTACTGGCGGCGAGTTGCCACGGCCACTCTTTTGGCTACCGTGGCCGCAGTAGCCTATGCCATGGTTGCTCCCAAGACCTGGCAGGCCTCGCAGGCCCTGATCGTGCGCAACGAGGCGGTCGGCGGCGATGCGGAACCTGGCAAGTTCCGTGGGTCCGAAGACCTGAAAAGTATCCAGGAAACCATCATGGAGTTGTCCAAGAGCCACAGCCTGCTCAAGGCGACGCTGCTGGCAGTCGGCTCTCCGCCCGATTACGTTAAGCCCACCGCCTGGCCTACCGACACCGACATCGAAAACCTAAAAAAATCCGTGAAAATCGCCCCACCCAAGGGCGTGGAGTTTGGTACCTCTGAGGTCTTTTACCTGGAGGTTCGCGACAAAGACCGTATCCGGGCCACGGAACTCAATTCGGCACTGAGCCACCAGTTGCAACTTCATCTCCAAGAGATCCGCGATGCCAAGGCACGGAGCATGGTCGAAGAACTGAACAAGGCGGTACAATTGGCCAAGTCCGATCTCCACACCGCGACCGCGCAGTTGACCGTGCTGGAAAAACAGGTCGGCAGCGATTTGCCGGAACTTCGCTCGCTGTTGGATTCAAACTCCAGCGACACTTCGCTCCGCCGCACGGTTTCGGAAATCGAAAATGAGTTGCGACAATTCCGCGGAACGGAGAAGGCCAATCGGCAATTGCTCGCATTGCTCAAGGAAGCCAAGGCTGATCCGACCCGGCTGGTCGCCGCGCCGAACCGCCTGTTGGATTCTCAGCCGGCCCTCCGTCGGCTGAAGGAAGGCCTGGTCGACTCGCAACTTCGAACGGCAACTTTGCAGGGCCGCATGTCGGCTGAGCATCCTGCGGTTCTTTCTGCCAAAGAGGCAGAGATCCAGGTCGCCGGCCGCCTGCACGCCGAACTTTCCACCGCAATTCGCGGCATGGAATCCGAGCTGACTTTCGACGCCAATCGCCTGGAAATGCTCGAAAACCAGCGAAATAACTCCGCCAACCGGCTGGCCCGCCTCGCCGGGCTGAGGGCCACCTATATGAATTTTCTTAGTGAAACCACCAACCGTGCGAAGTTGGTCGACCGGGCCGAACAGAACCTTACCAACGCCCGATCCAACCGTGCTAGCGCTAGGGCCGCCAGCCTGATCGCCTGCGTTGATGCCCCCGATACCGGCACCAGCCCGATCACCCCCAGTGGGTCGATGATCGTGTTGGGTGGCCTGCTGGGCGGCCTGCTGACAGGGCTTGGCATCGTTTTGCTCACCACGCCAGCCACGGCAAAAACAGCACCGCAGCCGACTTCGCTTGCGACGATTGCTCCGCAGTCTGCTTCCGGCGAGTCCCTGTCGCCTTATGCGGAGCCTGCGTCGCATCGCGGAAGTTCCTTGGTATCGCGGGAGGAGCCTTGGAGCCTGACGGTCGCCGCGCACGGCAGCTTAAACTGTACCCAGGCATTAAAGCTCTTAAACGAGCAAGGCAAGTTCAGTAGTACCGCGCTTTCGTAAAGAGGTGATCAGCCCGGCGGCAAAGAACAAGAGGATGTTTGACATGGGGATCAAGGCGATGTGATGGAACATGCCGTTCACTAGATAGGCCGACAACAGGGCAAGAAAGAACAGTCCTTGCTGCCGAACCCAGAGGGGTGCCTCGGCGGCACGCCAAAGTTGCCAAGCGTCGCAACCCCAGATCGCCAGTAAGGCCAGGAAGAGTCCCAGCCCGACCAAACCCGTCTCCGTGACGATACCCAAAAAAAGGTTGTGCGGCGAATAAGGCCGGCATTTCTCCAGCACCAGTTCGGTCGACCGGTCGGCCAGATAGTTCTTATGTTCCGGCAAATACTGGCCAAAACCGCATCCCCACAGGGGCCGATCAAGCACCATAAGCCACGCCACTCGGGCCATCACTGGTCGCAGGTTCACGGAGTCGGCGGTTTCCCTGGCCGTGAGATTTTTATCGCGTTTGAAGGCCACGAACTGCTCCCAATTGGCTGCGGCAATGACCCCGGCCAGCAGAACGACCGCCCCCAGAACGGGCGCGCGCCAATTCAAAGGCATGCTCAGTCCCACAATCACGACCAGCCCCAACCCGGCACCCATCCAGACGCTGCGAGTCATCGTGCTATAGAAGGCCAAGACGAAAACCAGCAACGTAAGCACCACGCCGCAGCGTCCGAATCGCCCGCACCGCGGCCAGAACATCAAGGCCGCACTGAAGCAGACCGCCAACTGAAGGCCCGTGATGATGGGATGCAACAGAGGACCGCGTCCGCGCCCCACGAATTCGGCTGTCTTATCGCTCATCGAGGTCACGATGTAGCGAGGATAGACCAGCGAATAAGCCCCAAACCGTTCGGCGATCACCGTTATCGCCAGGTAGATTCCAAAAAGCGTTAGGCTGGTGAGAATCATGGTGTTTTGCGGACGATCAATCCGCGTCTGCCGCACGACCCAATAGATACCGAGCGGCATGACGTACCACAGGACCAGATTCACGACGGGCGTCAGGCCGGTGCCATGGGGATCGGTCAGGAGCGTTCGCACGGTAAGGTAAGCGACCAGAGCCAAGGCCGCTTTGTCGGCCGCTTGAAGGGGTTTTGGCTCGGTCCAGCCTCGCTGTCGCCAGATTAGATAGAGCAACATCACCACGCCCCAGAAGACGCGATCGATCGTCAACCGCACTGTGCCGACATTGAAGTTTAGGAATTCGGTGCTCAAGCAGGTCGCCACCGCCATGAACATCAGGCATCCGGCCAGCGGTCCGCCGCGCAACAGGATCACTCCGGTCCAGACCAGTACACAGGCAATGGCGATTACGGCGAGGAGTTCCATAGGAAGGGAGGGAATTGGAAAATTGAAAATTGAAAAAAGCCGCTCGCGGGTTCGCAACTGACAACCGATTCATCTCATCAAACCCTACGTCACAGGACAGATCGCGGCGTTGTTTTTCTCGCTACTGGTGTTGCCAATTCGCAACGCATGGCACGTCTGGATATGTGTCGTAAACGCTATTTTCGTTCCAGTGGTAACGGTTATGCGAAGTAAACGGCCGCCCGCACACAGGAACGAGGCTTGGGCGCGCCAATTGCTTCTCCATTAGCCACTCGATACCGTCCAGACCAATACGAGGAATTCGCAATGATCCTGATGAACACCTTGCAGATGCCCGCCTCGCTCATTAGCCGCAATCTCTCTGCCGGTCGTCCGGTCGTTGCTCCGGAAGGGAACCCCTCGGTCACTTACCAGACCGCCAAACGATTGCTCGACATTTTCGGGTCACTGGCCCTGATTCTTCTCCTCTCCCCGGTTTTGCTGACGTTGCTCATCGTGTTGACGATCACCACGCGTGGCAAGCCGTTTTTCTGGCAGCGTCGTGCCGGCCATCTTGGCAAGACGTTCATGATGGTCAAGTTCCGCACCATGCGTCTGGACGCCGACAAGATCAAGCATTTGGTAGCCAACGAGAGCATGGGCCCCGTCTTCAAGAATCGCCGCGACCCTCGGATCACCCGGCTGGGCCGCATCCTGCGGAAGACGAGCCTCGACGAGACGCCACAGTTGTTTCACGTACTCTTCGGGGAGATGTCGCTGGTCGGTCCGCGTCCGCTGGACGTTCGCGAAGTTGCCCGATTCGCTCCCTGGCAACTTCGTCGCCTGGCGGTGAAACCGGGACTAACCTGCCTCTGGCAGGTCAGCGGCCGCAGCGACATCGGCTTCGAGGAATGGTCGCGGATGGACCTCTGGTATGTGCGGAACCAGAGTTTGTCGACCGACCTCAATTTGCTCTGGCGGACACCGATGAAGGTGTTGGGCTGCAAGGGCGCGTATTAACGGACCGGGAGACCCGTGACCAATTTAGCGGTGGCACTTATGGCATTGATCTTTGCACAAGCAGTAGACATAACGGTTGGACCCCCGCAATGAGAACCCCTAGTCCATGGCCGTACGCCAACCGTGAGGATGAATCGCGAAAGCAACTCTTGGTCTTGTGAAGCGATGATTTGCGCCATCAAGTCGTAGTAGTCCCCGAATCGGATTGTACCGTCTTTCTTTTGGTTCTCC
Source organism: Planctomycetota bacterium (assembly GCA_025356915.1). Taxonomy (GTDB): domain Bacteria; phylum Planctomycetota; class Planctomycetia; order Pirellulales; family Thermoguttaceae; genus JANXQG01. The sequence continues at coordinate 26,487 of JANXQG010000063.1, forward strand.
TACTCTTCTTCCTCCTCCTTCATCTGCGCCTTGGCGATAATCTCCTGCTGCACATTGCCGGGGACGATGTCGTGATGGCTGTATTCCAGCGAGTAGCTGCCTTGGCCGCCGGTGATGCTGGAGAGGGCACGCGCGTAGGTCATTACTTCGGCCAGCGGCACTTCGGCCACGACGGTCTGTAGGTCGCCGCCGGCCGAGTCCATCCGTAGTACGCGGCCGCGACGGCCCGACATGTCGCTGGTGATATCACCCACCTTGCTGCCGGGCACCGTGATCTCGATTTTGACGATTGGCTCCAGGAGGCCCGGCTTGGCTTGCTGGAAGACGTTGCGGAAGGCCATCGAACCAGCCGTCTTGAATGCCTGTTCCGAGCTATCGACGTCGTGATACTTGCCGAAATGGACCTCCACACCGACGTTCTGCACCTTGAATCCGGCAATCACGCCCCGCTCCATGCGCTCCTTGAATCCTTTCTCGATGGCCGGCAGGAAGTTGCTCGGAATCGTGCCGCCCACGACCGAATTAACCCAGACGAAGTTGTTCTCTTCGTCGTAGTGGTACTCCTTCATCGATGGGAAACGCGCCTTGGTGCAGAACTCCTCCATCTTGACGTCCTTGGGCAGCGGAAACATGCGGATGTGGACTTCGCCGAACTGGCCACGTCCGCCCGATTGCTTCCTGTGCCGATAACTGCCCTCGGCGTTGGCCTGGATCGTTTCGCGATAGGGAACCTTGGGTTCCTTGGTCTCGACTTCGGCCCTGTCGCGGCGTTTGAGCCGCTCGCGGAGCATTTGCAGGTGCAACTCGCTCATGCCGTAGGCCACCATCTCCTTGGTCTGTGGATCGGCATGGACGTGAAAAGTGGGGTCTTCCATTTCAACCTTGTGCAACGCGGTGGCGATTTTTGCCTCGTCGCCACGCCCCTTCGACGTGATCGCCAAACCAACCATCGGCGAGGGAAAATGAATGTGCGGCAGCAGAAGGTCGCCCAGCGACATGCCGGTCTTGAGGTCTTCCATCTTCGTTACGGCGACGATCTGGCCTGCACTGGCCGATTCGATCGGTTCGGTCTTGTCGGCCTGGATCTCAAACAACTGGCCCAGCTTCACGCCCTTGCGAATCCCCTCGGCATGCACCGTTTCATTACTCTTCAGCGTGCCGGAGTAGATGCGGATGAAGCTCAGCTTTTGCACGAAGGGGTCGATGCGAGTTTTGAAGATCTGCGCGACAAGCGGCCCGTCAGGATCGGCCATGACATCAACCACTTTTTCGTCAGCAGTGACGGCCGTGTGGTGGACCGCGCTGGGTGGCAGGCCGCAGAATACCAGGGCGTCGAGCAGTTCTTTGACGCCCACGCCCGTCTTGGCCGAGCAGCAAACGATGGGAATCAGCGCGCCGCCGGCAACGGCGTGGACAATCAGCCGGGCAAGTTCCTCGGCGGTCGGTTCGGCACCATCAAAGTAGCGAGCCATCACGTCCTCATCAACCTCGATGATCGATTCGATGAGCGCAGTGTGGATCTCATTGGGATCGATCAGCGCGCCCTGGGTATCTTCCGGCACTCCGAGCGTACTGGCCACGCCTCGGAAATCGGGGCCCCGGCCCAGGGGAATGTTCAGAAGCTGGCAGCTCTTGCCGAACATATCCTGGATGCTTTTCACAAGCACGGTGAATTCGATGTTGTCGGTATCCATCTTGTTGATGGCGATGAATCGGCCCAGGCCAGCTTTGCCCGCCTCATTAAAAACCCGGCGCGTGGTCACGCCAATACCGCTTTGGGCATTGATCTCGATAACCACCGTGTCGACGGCATGCACCGCGCCGATCGTCTGCCCGATGAAGTCGGGGTAGCCGGGGGTGTCGATCGCGTAGAACCGCTTGCCGTCGTGGTTGAAGTGAACCACATGCGCCTCGACCGAGTGGTGATGCACCTTCTCTTCCTCGTCGAAATCGCATATACTCGTGCCCTCGTCAACGCTGGCCGGACGCGTGATCGTACCCGTCATGGACAGGATCTTGTCCAAGAGGGCGGTTTTTCCGGCGGCCCCGTGTCCGCCGAAGGCCACGTTGCGAATATCTGCGACTGGAATCTTTGCCATAGTTAAGTAGTCCTTAGGTTCGGTTGTCAATGTTCAAGCTGACAGGTCAGGGCGGCCCGGCGGCGGCAAGCGCGTCGGACAAGGTAATGGTTCCTTCATACAAGGCCCGGCCGATGATGCACCCAGACAAGGCCGCCGAGGCCAGGCGGGAGACGTCTTCGGTGGTCGTTACGCCGCCGGAAGCCACCACCGGCAGGTGGACCGCCGCTTGCATCTCGTTCATCGCCACCACGTTTGGTCCGGCCAACATGCCATCGGTGGCAATGTCCGTATAAATAATCGCCGCAATCGGCTCGTTGCTGAACTGCCGGGCGAGTTCCGTAGCTGCCATGTTGCTGGTCTGAATCCATCCATGGGTCGCCACTTTTCCGTCACGGGCATCGATTCCCAGAACCAGTCGCTGGGGAAATTGCCGGCACATGCTGCGAAACCAGTCTGGCTGCCGGATGGCCAGCGTGCCAATCACCAAGCGACAAAGGCCCAGGTCGAGCAGTTCGCGAATCGTCTGCTCGTTGCGAATGCCGCCGCCCAGCTCACACGACAGGTTTACTGTCTTGAGGATCGATGCGATGACGGACAGGTTTCGTGGCTGACCGTCCCGGGCACCATCGAGATCGACGAGGTGAAGATGACTAGCCCCCAGATCGGCCCATCGCCGCGCAATAGCGACGGGATCCTCGCTGAAAACCGTTTCGCGATCGTAGTCGCCCTGCTGGAGGCGCACACATTTGCCACCACGCAGATCAATTGCAGGCCAGATTTCCACCTTTTCAAGCTCCCGATCGAGACCCGGGGCCGAGTTACAAAAACATGATTCTACACGAATAAACTGCTAATACAAGGAGTGCAACGAACAGAGAAGAGGAACTCCAAGCTCCGTAGCCAGCAACTTCAACTGCATTTTTGTTAAACACCCGCGATTGTTCACGGAATTTATGGCAATTTTGCAGCGGGGACGGGGTGATCCAGACCGAAAATGATTATATTAGCTGCCAGGGGAAGGTCCGCAAGGTAAAAGGAGAATACCAGTGTCTGAAGAGAAGTTGATTGCCGTATTCGTGGATTTTGAAAACCTGGCGATTGGCGTTCGGGAGATGAAGGCCGGAAAGTTTCAGATTCAATTGGTTCTGAAAAGGTTGCTGGAAAAGGGTCGCATTGTCTACAAGCGAGCCTACTGCGATTGGAGGAACTACGAAGACTCGGTGCGGGAGTTCCATGCCCAAGGCGTGGAAATGATCGATATCCCACAGAGCAAGATGAGTGGAAAGAACAGTGCTGACATCCACATGGTCGTCGATGCCCTCGACCTGTGCTACTCCAAGCAGCACATCGACACGTTCGCTTTGCTCTCCGGCGACAGCGATTTTTCGCCGTTGGTCTCCAAGTTAAAAGAGAACAACCGACGCGTCATCGGCTGCGGAGTGAAAAGCTCCACATCCGACCTACTCATCGCCAACAGCGATG